>CAYZND010000196.1:1919-6799 GCA_964479495.1 uncultured Mesoterricola sp. | reverse complement strand
ATCATGGAGGCCCTCGATTTCCTGCCGCCGCCCTCGACGACAGGGGCTACCCCGCCAGTGTCCTTGCTGCCCGAGGAGCCGTTCATCCCCTCCATGGCCGAGATGCCCATCCAGTTGGCGAACGAAGAGGACCCGAACCAGGAACCACCCGCCGTCCGGGCCCGGAAGTGCCTGGTGAAGGCAAAGAACCTGCTGATCCAGGACCGCACGGCCGAGGCCATCCGCCTGCTGGAGCAGAGTGTGAAACTGGACGCGGATTCTGAACAGGCCTACGAGCCCTGGCTGCTGCTCGGCAAGCACCGGCTTTCGAATCCAGCCTGGTCCAACCGGGCCATCGAGGCCCTGCAGGCGGCCTCCAAGCTGCGTCCCAAGGCGGCGGAGCCCTGGGCCTTGATGGGCGAGATCTACCACCGGAAGAGCTTCAAGGCCAATGCGAAGGCCTGCTTCAAGAAGGCCCTGGAGCTGGACCCCTCGGTGGCCGTGCCTCCGGACGTGAACCTGAAGGAAGAGGACCTCAATCCCGAGGAACGCCCTTCGGGGTTCCTGAATCGGTTCAAGGCCATTCTCGGGCGGCAAGAAAAACCTTAGGCAAGACGGCAACAGGCCTGTTCCCCTGTGCGCCGGTCGTGCGATGGTTCGCTCCAGCGCCTCGAAGGCCAGTCCTCGATCCTGCCCTGGGCGTCCTCTGGCCATGTCCCAGGAGGGGATTCAAGTGTCCCCAGGGGCGGGTCGAAACAAGGCCGTGGGACCTTCCCGGCCCCACGCTCCCCTGCATGAAAGCCTCCCATCTGCTCCAGGAGGATGTCATCACTTCCACCATCCAAAGGATCCGTGCCTGCGACGCCCGCCGTCAGGTGTCCGTCACAGGGCTTGGCTGGTTGCGGACGTTCCAGCGTCTCACCGCGAACCTCGCTTCTGATCCTGCGCTTGATGGAGGCAATGCCACACATCTTCGGGATGGGCTGGGTGCGGAACTTCGTCTCGCCCGCCAGAACCTGCGAAATGCACTGGAGGGCATCGGCTATGTGGAGGCGGCTCAGGGGGTGCTGGATGAACTCAACCAGCTGCTGGCCCGAGCTGCGGAACTGATCGCCCAGGCCGAAAGGAATCCATCCCGTGCCGAACTGGATGAGGAACTCCGCAGACTGCTGGCGAGCCTCGACCAGCAGGGGCAGGGAGCCGAGTTCAATGGCGCCAAGCTGTTCGTCTCACGCGCCGTGGAAGTGTGCGTGGAGGGCTACCCTGCGGTCGATCTCACGATCGGGGCTCTCGAGGGCGTATTCCGCATCGGGGCTTCCCTCGACCCCCTGACCACGGTGGAAGGCGCTCGGAAGGCCGCGGCATGCATCTCGGAGGCCACGGCTGTGCTTCATGCGGCCAAGGCGGTTCTGGACACGTCCAGGCAGCAGTTGATGTCTATCTTTTGCATCCTTGGCACCCAGGTCGAGAACCTCGCGGTCGCGCACGCATGGGTGCGGGATGCCCGCGTCACCGAGGAAGTCGTGAACCTGGTCAAGTTCGAGCTGCTGAGCCAGGCGGGCATGAACGCCCTGAGCCAGACCCAGACGTCCTCGAGGGAGGTGCTGGCCATCCTCCAGCGATTCCAGGTTTTGCCTTCAACTTCCATTCCCGGAGTGGCCACCTAGATCGAAGGCGGCCGGTCTTGCTCCCCGCTGGGCAGGGTCATTCATCCGTGTTCATGATCATTGCGTAGTCGGGTCTCTCCGGGTCGAATGAGCCGCTTCGAACCGACTCTTCGCGGGACTGCGAAAGCGCAAGGCATGAGCGGCCTCGTTTCACCTAGACCGAACCGGAACTGATGGGCCCGGACAGCCTATTCAATGCGCATGGGAGGTTGGGTCACCCCAAGCGGAGCCGTATCTGCGCCTTCCCGGGGCTGCGCCGTCAGGCATCCAACAGGTAGGTGCAACCTGAACCTAGGAAACACCCGCCGTTTGGGCGTGGGCACGGAATCCATCCATATTATTGAAGGATCAGGGATCGGCCCGAAAGCCGCGAGCGGGTCCTCCGGAGGAACCGGGGATCTCGGCATGACGACCGATGGCGACGGGGAGTCTGTGAGTGTTCCCGGAAATTCCAGAGAATCCGGAAAAAAAGGGCTAAAGAGGATGGGGTTTCCATCCGAAGAGAAAGGAGTCGGGGTTGCCCCCACACAAACCTGGCAGCACGGATGCTGCCAACACACATCACGGAGGATGTCATGCCTTCAATTCTTACCAACGTTTCCGCTCTGCAGGCCGCTCGTCAGCTGGGCATCACCAACATCGGACTGACCAGGACCATTGAGCGCCTCACCACCGGCAAGCGCATCAACCACGCTTCGGATGATGCCACGGGCCTGGGCCAGGCCAACAACCTCGATGCCGATTCCCGGGTCGCGGTGGAGCTGCGCAAGACGGCCTTCAACAACTACTATGCCGCAGCCGCCAATGACGGCTACCTGGAAGAGGCCACCAACCAGGTGCTGCGCGCAGTGGAACTCGCCGCCGGCGGCAACTCCGGCGCGGCTGAAATGTCCACCGTCAGCAGCCAGGCCCTTGCGGCTGCCTCCAAGGCCGGCACCACCCTGACCGCCATCACGGACCTGGGCTCGGCCAGCACGGCGCTCACGGCCCTTGCTTCCGCCAGGTCGACGATCGCGAGCACCATGGCCCTGAACCTGTCCAACGCCAACCTGTACGGCATCGAGGCGGAAAACAAGACGGCCCAGAAGGGCAACATCATGGATGCCGACATCGGTGCCGAGGTGGTTGCGCTGACCAAGTGGCAGATTCTGGCTCAGTCCGGCACGAGCGCCCTGGGCAACGCCAACGCGGCCAGCCAGACGGTCCTGGGTCTCCTTCGGTAGTCGCGGTTTATGATCATCGTTGGGGACGGGTCTCGCCTGTCCCCAACGGTGTGTCATAAGGAGGTATTCCATGGCGGAACAAGTTAACCCCCTGGGTGGCTTGGCGCTAGGGATGGCTCAGGCGGCTCAGACTCTTGCGGCTCAGTCTCTTGCAGCTACTCCTTCCCCACCCACCCCTTCCAGTCGGCCGGTTGAACCCAAGCCCAACAAGTCCAAGGCGGAGGATCAGCCGAAAGAAGTGGTATCAAAGGAAAGCCTGGATGCCGCCGCCAAGGTCGTGGAGGAATTCCTCCAGCAATCCGCGTCCTATCTCAAGTTCGGGGTGGACAAGGAAACTGGAACCTACTTTTTCCGAATCATTGATCCGGTGACCCAGGAGACGATCCGTCAGGTTCCCTCCGAGGAAATCCTGACCATGGCCAGGAAGTTGCGCAGTCTAAGCGACCCCAAGGATGCTTCGGGCGTTCTGATGGATGAAGAAGGCTAAGGCTCCGCGAGGGGCCTTTGCTGTTGCATGGAGGTGGGTCATGGCATCATCCCTGAGCTTCCAGGGAGTAACGACAGGACTCCAGACGGATTCGCTGATCAAGGCGATCATGCAACAGGAGGGCCTGCCGGTACAGCGCCTGAAGGAACGCTACAACATGAACACCCAGCGTTCGGCCGCCCTGAACGCCATGCGGACCGGCATGTCGTCCCTGGCCACCAGTACGGCACAGCTGTTCGACAAGTTCGGAGCGAGATCCGTATCGAGCACCGATGCCAATGGCACCTACGCCACTGCCACGGCCTCCGGAGCGGTCGGCGGCAGCTATGAAGTCAAGGTCACCACTGTGGCCACGAAGGGTCAGCTTGCGCCGACCATGTCCGGTGGCGTGCCCACCAACCTGGCGGTGGCGGATCCCAACGCGGCGATCCTTCTGACGGGCTCCGGCCAGTTCACGGTGCAGGGGACGGATGGCGTGACCAAGGCGTTCACGCTGACCAACAACAGTCTCTATGGTCTGCGCGATGCCATCAACGCTTCAGGGGCGGGAGTGACGGCCTCGGTCATCAACACGGGGACAGGTACCAATCCATACCAACTGGTTGTCACGGCCAAAGAAACCGGCACGGGCACGACCGGGGGCAAGGTGACCCTAGCCACCACCAATGACACAACCGTGGTTGCTTCCCTGGGCATCACCAACGGCGGGGTGGCTTCCTCGGGCAGCGGCATCGCGAAGGATGCCGTCTTTTCCGTGAATGGCATTGAACTCACCCGCCAGACGAACATCGTCAAGGACGCGGTGGATGGCGTCACCTTCGCCCTGAAGAAAGGGGATGCCTCCAATGCCACCACCCTCACGGTGGCCCAGGACAAGACCGCCATAACGTCAGCCATGCAGGATGTACTCACCAAGTTCAACGCAGTGCTGAAGACCTACAAGGACTCGTCCACTATCACCCGGAATGCCGAGACAGGCGAAACCACTTCGGGACCCCTGGCGGGGGACGCCGTGGCCAGGTCGGTCATCAGCCAGATGCGCGCCGTGCTGGGCGGGGCTCCGGATGGTCTGCCGGGTTCAGCCACGTTCAAGTCCGCTGCGGAACTGGGCATCAAGACCAATGTGGATGGCACCCTCAGCCTCGACACGAAGATTTTCCAGGAAGCCCTGGACAAGGATCCCGACGCGGTCAAGAAGGTGTTTTCCTTCTCGGGCACCTCCACCAATGGCGCCGTCTCCTTCACCAGCGGGACCTCCGCCACGGCTACCGGTTCCGTGGACTTCAACCTCACCTACGGCGTGGGAGGCGCCATCAGCGGCTCCCTGTCCTATGGAGGGACGACTTACAGCGGCCTGACAGGCACCAATGGCACCTTGCAAGGGCCGGCAGGCACCCCCCTCGAAGGTCTTCGCCTCGCCGTCACCGGTTCCGGCAGCGGCACCATGACCCTCAGCCGCGGCGTCGGCCAGAAGCTGCAGGATCTGATCACCAGCCTTACGTCCTACTCGGGAACCATCGAGAC
>CAYZND010000196.1:0-1909 GCA_964479495.1 uncultured Mesoterricola sp. | reverse complement strand
CATCGAAGAGCAGAACAAGACCCTGACCACCCGGATCGAGAATGGCCAGGCGCTCCTGGACCGGCGACAGGCAGCGCTCAAGGCGCAGTTCGACAAGATGGAATCCGCTGTGGCCCAGCTGAGGGCGGCCAGCGGCAGTCTTTCCAACCTCGGCTGAGGAGATGTCCTGTCCACCCTCCGACTCCAGTCCCTATCATGAGAGATCATGCGAAGGATGGAGCCAGGAGGGACGGGTGTGACGTCTGATGCCGCCAGATTGCTTGCCAGGCTGAGAGAGCTGCTCCGCACCGGGGAACCCGACGAAGTGGTGCAGGCCTATGTGCGCTACCTGAAAGCGGAGCCGAAGGATTCCTTGGCCTGGGCGGACTTGGCGGGGCTGCTGGTCGCGCTGAAGCGGCCAGAAGAGGCACAGGAGGCCAGCCGCAGGGCCTTGATGCTCAATCCCGGCCTGGGATCCGCCCAGTATCACCTGGGCTGTGCCTTTCAGCAGTTGGGGCGCTTGGATGAGTCCGAAGGTCTGTTCCGGAAGGTCCTGAGGGCCGAGCCTGGACGGATCGACGTTCGGATCTCTTTGGCCAAGGGCCTGATCGGGAAGCAGGACCTGGATGCCGCCTGCGAGGAGCTGGAGGAGGTCATCCGCCAGGATCCAGCCAATCTCAGTGCCCATCAGTATCTTGGCCAGATCTTCTATGGGCGGGGGCAGTGGGAGGCCTTCCATGCCGAGCTCGGGCGCTTCAGAAGGATCGAACCCTCCTCGGCCTATCTGGAGTTCGAGTGCGGGTTCGAGAACCTGCTTCGGGGCGTCATGCCGCTCGGCTGGCAGCAATGGGAGGCACGCCTGCGGGTGCCTGGGTGTGTCGGACCCGAGCGCCATTTCACCGAGCCGCGGTGGAGTGGGGAATCCTTCACGGGTCGAACCCTGCTCGTCCACTACGAGCAAGGCTTTGGTGACACCCTCATGCTGGTGCGCTTCCTTCCCCAGGTGAAGGCCAGGGGTGGCACGATTCTGCTGTTGGTGCAGCCCCGGCTCGCCAGCCTGATGGCCACCTGCCCAGGCGTGGATCAGGTCCTGATCCAGGGGGGGCCGCTTCCGCCCTTCGATCTGCAGGTCTCCCTCTATTCGC
The DNA here is from genome assembly GCA_964479495.1 of uncultured Mesoterricola sp. Lineage (GTDB taxonomy): Bacteria > Acidobacteriota > Holophagae > Holophagales > Holophagaceae > UBA1801. The sequence continues at coordinate 785 of CAYZND010000196.1, read as the reverse complement.
TGCCTGCGTTGCTGCGGACAGACCTGGACACGTTGCCGAAGGAGATCCCCTATCTGGGCATCCCTGCCCAGATCCCAAACCAGGCACGGATCACCGAAACCCTGGCGGCCTCGGAGGGTCTTATCCGCGTGGGGCTTGTCTGGGCGGGTTACACGGGTCATCCGCGGGATGCGGAGCGATCGCTTCCGGTGGGGCTCGTAAATCGGTTGGGGGATCTGCCGGGAGTCGCCTGGCATAGCTTCCAGCTGGAGACGACGGAGGAACCTTCGCTGCCGAACTTCGTCTCCATGGCACCGATGCTGAGCGACTTTTCGGACACGGCGTACGCCCTGAGCGGCATGGATCTGGTGATCACGGTGGATACCGCACTCACGCATCTGGCGGGCGCCCTGGGCATTCCGACCTTGCTCCTCGTCACCTATGTGCCCGATTTCCGGTGGATGCTGGATCGCAGCGACAGTCCCTGGTACCCCTCGATGCAGATCTACCGGCAACCGAGGTGGGGGGACTGGGATTCGGTCATTCAACAGCTGCTTGCGGACCTCGGTTGCGGCTAGCCCGGCTTGTAGCCCCTGAGGGCGCGGGCGCCTTGTGCGTGGAGATCCATTTCCTTCCTGAGCTGATCCCTCTGTTCCGAGAGGCTTCTAGCTGCCGATTCGAGCCTCTCTGAGAGTGCATGGGCCCTGGCTACGATGCCAGGCCAACCAGGCCCGTGCTCGGCGGCTGCCAGAGCAGTCTCAAAGCGTTTTCGCCAATCGAGAATGGCTTCGGGTTCGGTGATGCCC
>CAYZND010000195.1:0-6873 GCA_964479495.1 uncultured Mesoterricola sp. | reverse complement strand
GGACGTACTTCCCGATGATGTCCTCGTAGTCGTCATACGTGGAGGCCTTCCGCTTGGCGGAAACGTGCTCCTCGAGGAACTTCTTGGCCAGGTCCTTCATGGTCGGATTCGCCTTGTCCTCGGCGATCTTGGAGGCGGGATCGATCCCCTTGTCGATGTCCTGGGCCAGCTGCTTGACGTGATCTCGGACGGCCTTCACGGACCACACGGTGGTCTTCCCGACTGTCATCCACCGCTGGCGGCCGTTGAAGGTGTACTTCCAGACGAAGGATTTCGACCCGGAGGGCATCACCCGTACACCAAGGCCCTGCACACATTCCTGGTGGCCACCATCCCAGACGGTGTACAGACCCTCTCCAAGAGGGAGCTTCTTTACCACCGTGTCGGAGAGCTTGACGGTCTCTCGCGTGGCCTTCTTGGGTTCATCCGGCACTGTAGCACCGCCTCGGATTGCTACAGCCATGCTACAACATGATGAGGATTTTTGACCTAAATTGAGACTGCATGGTTTTCAAATTGCTTCTATTAGCTTGTTTTCTTTCGGTTTGAGATTTTGTGGTGTCTCAAGATGCCTGGCGGGATGGAACTCGAAATCAGGTTATGAGGTGACTCATACGGGGGTTCGAATCCCTCTCTCTCCGCCAGACTTAGGTAAGACAAAGCCCCCTTCCGTTGGGGGCCTTTTTCTGGGTCTGCGACCCGCCAGGATGTATCCATCTGCTCGCGCTCGGAGTCTTTCTGGAAGGCCTGGTACAGACGACTGGCGCCCTCGATCCACTCTCCGGAGCGTTCAGGCTCGATCGTGAAGACCCTCCTGGCGTGGCCAAGCGTGCGCCCACCATCCGGTTCCCGGCTGAGGCTGGATGCCATGTCGCTGCCAGGGCGGGCAACGGTCCTGGGCATTTAGGAGTTTGACAAGGCTCATCGGAAGGCCTGTCTCGAGCCCTGGGGCCTGGGTTGTTCATCCGACGCGTTCAGCCCACCTCACCACGCACGCGGTCCAGCCACCCTCTCTCTTCCTGGAACGCTTCGGGGTCGAAAAGGCGGGGATGATGTTCACCGGGGTCGGCATCCAGATCGTACCTCATGCATCGGGGGGCATCGAAGGCTTCAAAGATGACCTTCCTGTGCCCGTCCGAGACGCCTTCCACGGTCTGCCCTTCCTGCTCGCGCGGGGTGCGGAATCCCTTTCTGGCCCCTTGGAAGTAGAAGTCCCGGCGCTCCGGCGGCAGTGGTCCCCCGGAGCTGAGAATCGCCTGGGAGAAGTCGAAGGTCCCGGGGCCTCCAGATGCCTTCAGGCCGAGGAGCGACAGTACGGTGGAATGCAGGTCCATGCCCTGCATCCGGGCGGTGATGGCCATCGGTCCTTCGATCCGCTCGTCGAAGATGAAGAGGGGCACATGCAGCACTTCCTCGTGGAGCGTCGCGTGGTGGGATGTCGATGCGTGGCCGACATGCCCATGGTCCAGGAGTTCCTCGCCGTGGTCCGCCGTCAGCACGAAGGTGGTGCGATCCACGAGGTCCCCTTCCTGAAGCACCTCGAAGAGGCGCTTCAGGAAGGCATCCAGCTGCAGCACGCCCGCGGCATAGAGGCGCTGGATGAGGTCCTGGTCTTCCAGGGCGAAGGAAAACTGACCGCGCGGCACCACGAAATGGCTGCAGACAGATTCGAGCAGGTGCTGGGGAAGGACGCCCTCTTCGATACCCATCCGTCTGCGGCAGGGTTCCGGGGCTTGGTATGGAAGGTGAAGGAAGCGGTAGTGGTGCCAAAGGAAGAAGGGGCGGCTCCCGTTCCGGTGCGCGAGAATCGCTCTGAGGAGGGCATCTTCTTCGGGGGAAGCGGGCGCCTCGGGTGCCTCGCGGGGATCGAAGCCCAGGTTCTGGTAGCCCTGGATGGCATTGAGATGGCACAGGTTCGGGACCGCGTATCCGGCCTCCTGCAGCCTCCGGGCCAAGGCAGGACAGCCCTCCCGAGGGGCAGACCACTGGTAGGTGACCTGATGCCGCGCCGGGCTCTCGCCCGTCATGAGCGTGACGAGCGCGGGGGTCGTCCAGGGGGCGTTGGCGTAGAAGTGTTCAAAGCGCGCCCTTCGCGGCGCCATGGCTGCGACCGATGGCAACAGGTCCACGCCGGCATGGCGTTCCGCGAAGTCCGCCCGCCAGGAGTCGACGGTCAGCAGGATCAGGTTCCGGCTTTCGGGGGTAGCCATGTGGCGCCTTTGGAATCAGTGGGGGCGTTCCCCCGATCTGTCGTGCTGGAGCGAGATCCGCACGCCGGCATCCGCGGGGATGTGTGCGTTGAGCTTCTCCAGCTCGGGGTTCCTGGAGAGGAAATCCAGCACCGCCCCCATCCCGAAGCAGGGATCCAAGGGGTACAGGCTGTGGAAGATGGCTCGGAGAAGCACATAATCCTCGGGGTAGTCCAGCGTCCAACGTTTGGCGGAGAGGTCTTCGCGGTTCTCGAGGTGGCAGATCCTGAACAGCCCGGCGTGTTTCGGGATGAAGAGGGTGATGTGCTCCCGCTCGGAATGCAGGTCTGCCATCCGCCAGACCCGCTCCAGGGCGGGAAGGGCGAGGATCTCTACGTCCTGGCCCACCGGGTACGTGCGGTGAAGCGTGTTGCTCGTATAGTCGGCGCCGGATTCCAGATGCAGGCGGACGGCGGCGTCCACGATCTCTGAATCGATGAGCGGGCAGTCCGCTTTGATCCGGATTACGGGATCGCCGTCGAAGAGGCTCGCGGCACGGAAGTAGCGCTCGAGGGGATCCTCCTCGCTGCCGCAGTAGACCCGCACGTTCATCTCCGCACAGAGTTTGACGATGGCCAGGTCCTCGCGGCTGATGGTGGTGGCCACGACGCATTCGCCGGTCATGCTGCACTTCTGGATGCGGCGGATGACGTGCTCCAGCACGGTCCTTCCCTCGAGATCCAACAGGACCTTGGAGGGGAGGCGCTTGGAGCCCTTCCGGGCCTCGATGAGGGTCAGGATGGTGCTCGCCATGGCCTCAGGCCCCCCAGGCCTGTCCGATCCGGATGGGTCGGCCCTCCATGGGCACGAGGACCTGTACCGAGTCTGCTGAAAAAGCTCCCATCCGTCGGATCTCCGCCTCGGTCATGGCCGGGCCGAAGTGCGAGGGGATGAGCCGGGGGACCCCGGCCCGTCTCGCGCGCTCGAGGGCCTCCGGAAGCCCTGAATGGGGGCCCAGGGGAGCCTGGGGTTCCAGGCTCCAGGCCTCGTGGATGAGGGCCTTCACCCCCTCGGCGAGGGCGAGTTCCCGGGTGGAGGCGGCCAGGTCGGTGGCGTAACAGAGAGCCTCCCCGATCCGAAGCGCGACGGAACCGCCCGGATGGTCCTGGAGGGAGGCGGCCACATGGATTCCGTCCAGGATGAGGCCGTCAGGCCCGAACTCGCAGAGCTCCAGGGGACATGGGAAGTCCAGGTAGTGCCGTGAGGACAAGGGCTGGGTGGTCAGGCGTGCGCAGGCCTCCAGCAGTCCATGCTGGGTGAACCCCGCTCGGGGGCCCGCAAGGCGGAGGGGGCGCCCGGACCCGCCGAAGATCCCCGGGAGGTACATGAGGCCCACCATGTGGTCCAGGTGATAGTGGGAGAACAGGACCGTGAGGGGGCCATCCCCCAAGAGCGCCTGGACGGAGGGTTCCAGAAGGCGGCTGGCGCCCGTGCCGCAGTCCAGCAGGAAATTCACCTTCCCCATCCTCACCAGGGTGCACATCGTCTGCCGCCCTGCCCGGGGCATCCATCCCCTAGATCCCATCGGCGTGACGATCACCTCCATGGCCGCCTCCGGTGCCCTAAATGTGGGGCCATTGTGGCGGCCATGGGAGGGGGGCAAGGGGACCCGGGAACTCCGGACCCCTGTCCCTGTCCATCGGTCCCTCTATGGGGAGTCGGCGAACTCACCGGGCGGTATCGTGACCCTTTCTGGGGGCGAATCCCGCTCTTCGCAGGACTTGGGCATGAAGACGCCCCTCGTGTCGGCTCGAGGGGCTTTTCGGAGGAACAAGGGCGTCGGGTCAAACGAAAAAGCCCCTCACGATGAGGGGCAATTGGCCCAAGGGGAGGAGGGGAGGGCCGGACACCCTATGAATGCGCGGAGGAGGGGGAAGGTTTCGGGAAAGGTTAAAATTTCTTTTGTTCCTGAAACCTCCCGGGGGCGAACGGACCGGATGGGGTATCGGGGGCCGCTGGCCCCCTGCAGGACCTCTGAGGCAGCCCTTTCGCGGCGATTCGGCTCATCCGTCTCGGTCCCTCGGGCATCAGGATGGCCCCGGGGCTTACGCACGGGTGGTGCCGTGGTGGCGGGGGCACCGGACGGCGGTGCGGATTTCGCAGGTCCGAAGGGGGAACGCTAGCTGGGCTGCCGGCGGAACCAATACGCGATAAGACCCTCCAGGAGTGAGTTACACTCGGTCCATCACAGGGGGACCATCATGGATCGCAGCAAGAGCATCGCCCTTCTGAACCGCGCCGTGGCCGACGAGCTGCAGGCCGTTCATCAGTATATGTATTTCCACTTCCACCTGGACGATCAGGGCCTGGGGCCCCTGGCCATGTTGTTCAAGCGCACGGCCATCGAGGAGATGCTGCACGTGGAGAAGCTGGCGGACCGGATCCTCTTCCTCAAGGGCGAGGTGGAGGTCCAGGCTGCGGGTCCCGTGGAGAAGATCACCGACCCCGTCGAGATGCTGAAGAAGGCCATGGCCATGGAAGAGGGCAGCCAGATCGACTACAACAAGGCGGCCATCGAGTGCGGCAACATGGCCGACGCCATCTCCAAGCAGGTCTTCGAGCAGCTCACGGCCGACGAAGAACGGCACTTCGACCAGTACGAGAAGCAGATGGAGAAGATCGAGAAGTTCGGACCCAGCTACCTCGCCCTGCAGTCCTTCAACACGGCGGCCGAGCCCGGCGCAGGATCCGCCAACGCCTAGCCGACCAGCCATCCACGCGGCGGGGGGGATCCATCCTTCCCGCCGCTCGTCTATCGGGAAGGGAGCCGCGCCGTGGGGAAGCTGAAGGACAAGAGCCTGTGCAAGCTGGTCAAGGACGATGCCCTGGACGAGCACCTGGAGGAGTTCAAGAAGCTGGTCGCGCACCCGACCCATATCTGCGTCAAGTGCGGGCGGGTCTGCAGCGACAAGAAGCTGCTCTGCAAGCCGGAGAAGCTCCCATGAAGACGCCGCGCCGGGTTCCCGCCCTCCTGGCGGCCCTGGCGTTGGCCCCGCTGGGCAACGCGCAGACGGTGCTGGGTTCCCTCCTCTATGCCGATGCCGTGGGCAGGGGCATCCGCCTGACCGTGGTGGCCGCAGGTTTGCCGGGACGCATGACAATCCAACCCGGTGAAGGGGAAGTGGATCGCTTGCGGAAGCATGTGCTGGCGCTGGCAGGGCCGGAGCGTTTCTCTGCGGCGGAAGTCGTCGTCCAGGTGGACGCTCCGCCTGTGGCCTGGACCGTGGACCAGCGCTCCGGTGGCGCCCAGGTTCGCGCAGGCGAGGTCATCTACTGGCGATACCTGCCGGGCCAGCTGCTGCCCGTTCGATTCACCTTCGAAGGGCGGCCGTGGAGCCTGCAGCGTGCGGACCTTCCCTCCCGGGTCTTCCGCTGAGGGGGTTGTTCAAGGTTTGGGTTTCGGCAGCTGGGCGCCCACATCCGCCACGGAGATGGCCATGGCATTGTCCACGAGGCGTATGATCAGGCGGATGTCCCGGCCCTGCTGGAAGTAGGAGGCCTGCACCTGCACCACGTTGCCGTGGGAGTCCCCTTCGATGTCCCAGCCCGCCTCCAGCAGGGCCTTCCGGTACGCGGTGACGAACTCGAGCGGGGAGGGAGGCTCGGGCAGGCCATAGCCCTTCTCGACCCAGCTCACCCCGATGAAGCCCTGCTTGCCGTCGCCAAGGTCCGCGGCCACCGGGGCCTGGCTGCCGGCCCATCCGAGCAGGACGGCTCCGGGCCAGGGCGTCGCGTAGGGGAAATCCTCCTCGGGCTTGGGGTATTCGGGCACCGGTCCCGGAGGGGTCAGGGTCAGCTTGCGGGGGAGCCCAGGCTGCATCAGCACCACCTGCAGCGCCGCGCCGCCGGAAGGCCCCGCCTTGAACCACCAGTCGACCTCCTTGTCCGTACGCCGGGCCACGGTCCGCTGCTCCCACTGCCAGGTCCACCCACCCGCCACCAGGGCGGGCTTCAGCTTCTGGAGCAAGGAGAAGATGCCGGCGCGGACCCCGGCGCTCTCCAGGACGAAGCGCCAGGACTTGCCCTTGACCGGGACCCGGAGGGGGGGCTGGTCCTGGCTCTTCAGCACCTCGAACGTCTCCTCGTCGTACGAGCTGACCTGCAGGCTGCCGAGCTTGATCTGCAGGCCTTCGGGCACCGTAAAGCCCGGCGGCAGGCCGGGAGCCTCCTGGATCAGGGCGGGGACGACGAGCAAAGGGAACATGCCTTCAGCATGGCGCAGAGTGCCTCTGGAAGGAACACCCGGGCCTGCGGGGCCGTTCGCGGAACGGGTGACCTTCAGGCTTCCCTTTTTCATCTCCCGCGCGATGATGGACCCGCGCACGGCCTCCCGTCAGAGGCTCCGATGGCAGCCGGGGCGCGTCCAGGAACCCTCGAGGCGACAGACGCATGGCGAAAAAGCAGCAGGAGCAGTCCATGAACCGCAAGCGCACCCGGGAGGAGCTGGCCCAGCACTTCATGCGGCTGCGGCTGCAGGAGGCCGAGCGCCGGGCGCAGGAATACCAGGCGACCCTGGATCCCCGGCAGACGGCATAGGGTCAGCCGACCAGGACCGGGATCCGGTCGTGGATTTCAGCCAGGTAGTCGCCGGTGGCCGGGGCGGTCACGACGTAGACCGGAGTGT
>CAYZND010000194.1:0-6884 GCA_964479495.1 uncultured Mesoterricola sp. | reverse complement strand
CAGCACCAGGGCCGTGAGGCGCCGGAACTGGGCTTCCTCCAGCTTCAGCTGGTCCGTCTCTGCGGAGAGGAGCCGCTGCTCGAAGGCCATCAGCTTCTCGGTGGTGAACCGCTCCGCATTGGCGAGGGTCTGTTTGCGGATGAAATGGGAGGGCGCGGCGGCCAGGTTGGCCTTCGTGATCTCGAAGTAGTAGCCGAACACCCGGTTGTACTTGACCTTGAGACTCCCGATGCCGCTGGCGGTCCGCTCCTCCTCCTCCAGCTCCAGCATCACCTGCTTGGCATCCCGCGCCAGATGCCGCACGGCGTCCAGGTCAGGGTCCACCCCTTCGTTGATGGTGCCGCCCTTCTCCAGATCCAGGGGCGGTGCCTCTGCCAGGCACCGCTTCAGCTCCGCCAGCAGGCCCCCGCAGAGCGGCGTGCCCTCGGGCCAGAGCTCCAGCTCCCGGGCCTGCTCGAACCAGCCGCCCTCGGCGATCAGGGCCGGCAGCTTCTGGAGCTGGGCGAGGCCCTCCCGCAGCTGGGCCAGTTCCGGGGGCGAGACCAGGCCCAGGGCCACTCGGCCCAGGAGCCGGTCCAGATCCGGAACGGTGGCCATAAGCTTCTGGAGGGGCTCCCGACGGGAGTCTTCGGTGAGCCAGCTCACCTGCGCCCAGCGGCGCTCAAGCGGTGGTTTCTCACGTAGGGGCTGGTCCAGCCACGTCTTCAGCAGGCGCGACCCCATGCGGGTCCGGCAGCCATCCAGTAAGTGCAGCAGGCTTCCAGCCTTGGAACTGTCCAGGGTGTTGGCCGTGATCTCCAGATGCCGGGCGGAGGTGGCGTCCAGCAGCGGCCCCACTGCCCCCAGTTCCAGGCTGACCCCTTGGATATGCGCAGGGCGGCCCTTCTGGGTGGTCTCCACCTGGTCCAGGAGGGCACCCAGGGCGCCGATGGCTGCAGGATAAGGATCCAGGCCGATGCCTTCGAGGTGGGTCCAGGTGAAGAAGGCCAGGATCTGCTGGCGAGCCCGCTCAGGCTCGAAGCGCCACGGGGGCAGTGCCGTGCGGGCGGCCTCCAGTTCGAAGGGATCGGGAGCCCCCTCGGCGAGGATCAACTCCTGGGGCGCCAGCCGGGCCAGGGTGGCGGCCAGGTGCTCCGGGCCGTCCCCGGGGATGACCCGCAGCTGCCCTGAGGCGAGCTGGAGCAGGGCGATGCCCCAGGCTTCGCCGCGGCGATGGACGGCGGCCAGCCAGCGGCCGTCGTCATCCAGCCAGGTCCCTGGGGTGATGATGCGCTTGATGGCTCGGGGCAGAAGGCCCTTCACCTCCTCGGGCTTGGCTGTGGGTTCCGCGATGGCGGCCGAGTAGCCTGCGGCCAGGAGCTTGGGAAGGTAGGACTCCAGGGCGAAGTGCGGCACCCCGCACATGGGCGTCTCGGACTCCGTGCCCTTCCCGCGCAGGGTGAGGGCGATCTCCAGGACCGGCGCGGCCTTGACGGCGTCCTCCCCCAGCAGCTCGTAGAAGTCCCCCATCCGGGTGAGCAGGATGGCCTCGCCGGCTTCCCGCTTGAGCCCGGCGATCTGTTGCAGCATGGGAGTGGACATAGGACCTCATCACCACGACACCAAGAGCGGCGGCAAAAGGCAAGACGATCGGCGTAAGTTGTGGTTTGTATATGGTTGAGAAGTGCAATGTGCCGATTGGGGAGAGCGGGAAGAAAAAAATCTTACGTTGCGACCTCGGGATGTAAGTGCCTACACTGGGGGCACCGCACCGAGCGAATCGAAAGCGCCCCCGTTGCGGCCTTGATAAGTCCCGCCTTACCACGTGGAGTGAGCGCCCATGAGCCCAACCCTCAACGTCCCGGACTACGTACGCAATTCGAAGGCCCTCGCCTGGATCGAGGAGGTGGCGGCGCTCTGCAAGCCCGACTCGATCCACTGGTGCGACGGCTCCCAGGAGGAATATGACCGCCTGTGCGAGCAGATGGTGCAGGGCGGCACCTTCCAGCGTCTGAATCCCGAGAAGCGGCCCAACTGCTTCCTGGCGCTCTCTGATCCGAGCGATGTGGCCCGGGTCGAGGACCGCACCTTTATCTGCTCCCTGCGCAAGCAGGATGCGGGCCCCACCAACAACTGGGAGGATCCGCGCGAGATGAAGACCAGGCTCACGGGGCTCTTCGACGGCTCCATGAAGGGCCGCACGCTCTATGTCATCCCCTTCAGCATGGGACCGCTGGGATCCAACATCGCGCACATCGGCATCGAGCTGTCGGACTCGCCTTACGTCGTCGTGAACATGCGCATCATGACCCGCATGGGCCGGAAGGTCTGGGACGTACTGGGCGATGGCGACTTCGTGCCGTGCCTCCACTCCGTGGGCCGGCCCCTGCAGAACGGTGAGAAGGATGTGCCCTGGCCCTGCAACCGGGAGGAGAAGTACATCGTGCACTTCCCCGAGGAGCGGTCCATCTGGTCCTACGGCAGCGGCTACGGAGGCAACGCGCTCCTGGGGAAGAAATGCTTCGCCCTGCGCATCGCCAGCGCCATGGGGCGGGACCAGGGCTGGCTCGCCGAACACATGCTGATCCTCGGCCTCGAGGAGCCTAACGGCGCCAAGACTTACGTGGCGGCGGCCTTCCCCAGCGCCTGCGGCAAGACCAACTTCGCCATGCTCCAGGTGCCTGAGCAGTTCAAGGGCTACAAGGTCTCCACCATCGGCGACGACATCGCCTGGATCAAGCCGGGGCCCGACGGCAAGCTCTACGCCATCAACCCCGAAGCCGGCTTCTTCGGCGTGGCGCCGGGCACGGGCATGAAGTCCAATGGCAACGCCATGCTCACCATGACGAGGAATGCCATCTTCACCAACGTGGCCATGACGCCGGATGGAGACGTCTGGTGGGAGGGCATGACCGACGAAGAGCCAGAGGAACTCATCGACTGGCAGGGGCAGCCCTGGACCAAGGGCTGCGGGCGCAAGGCCGCCCATCCCAACAGCCGCTTCACCGCGCCTGCCAGCCAGTGCCCCTCCATCGACCCAGCCTGGGAGGATCCCAAGGGTGTGCCCATCAGCGCCTTCATCTTCGGCGGGCGGCGCGCCTCCACCGTGCCGCTGGTCATGCAGGCTTTCAGCTGGAGCTTCGGGGTCTACATGGCCGCCACCATCGGCAGCGAGATGACCGCTGCCGCGGCGGGCAACATCGGCGAAGTGCGCCGCGATCCCTTCGCCATGCTGCCCTTCTGCGGCTACCACATGGGCGACTACTTCAACCACTGGCTCAAGATGGGCCGGGAGATCAAGAATCCGCCCCGCATCTTCTGCGTCAACTGGTTCCGCAAGGACAAGGGGGGCCGCTTCATCTGGCCCGGCTACTCCGAGAACTTCCGGGTGCTCAAGTGGATCGTGGACCGGGTCCACGGGAAGGCCTATGCGGCGGAGGCACCCCTGGGCTGGATTCCCCAGGAAGGGGACATCGACCTGACGGGCCTGGAAGGCTTCGGCCCCGCCCAGCTCAAGGAGGCCCAGCGGATCCCCCGGGACGACTGGCGCAAGGAGCTGCTCTTCCACGAAGAGCTGTTCGAGCGCCTCTACGACCGCATGCCGAAGGAGTTCCTCCACATGCGCCAGCTGCTGCTCTCCAACCTCTGGCGCACGCCGCAGGAGACAGGGCTCGCGCCGGAACGCTAGGGCCATATTCTCCAGGCTCGCCCACAGGACTTGCTGGATCCGGTCCCGCAACCGGGTCCAGCTTGCCTCGTACCAATTCCATTGACCGGGAGGATGTCGAGCTCACTAGAATGGTGTGCGATCCAACATCATTTCTTTCAATGCCAGAGAGGGGCAAATATGAAAAAAACACTTAATATCTTTGTATTTGCCATTCTGTTCTTGGTGGGCCATTCCGTATGTTTCGCGGCCCTCAACCAGCTCACAGGCAACTGGAAGAACACGGACCCGAACACCAAGGGGCTCACGGCCCTGCTCATCACCGGGAGTGGCGAGGCCTTGAGGGTGCGCGCCTGGGGCAAGTGCCATCCCCAGGACTGCGACTGGGGCGAAGTGGATGCCTTCGCCTATGCCCCGGACGTCTCCTCCCCCGTGGAATCCCAAGCCCGGGCTGTCTCAGCGCTGTTCACGACGAGCTTCAGCCAGACGCAGCTCATCGTGGTGCCGGCAGGGAACAACATGGTCCGTGCCGAGGTCTACACCCGCTTCACCGACGGCAGCAACCGGAGCCACTACACCGCCACGTACACCTTCAGGAGGCAGCTCGAGCTGGCGCCCATCAAGCCCGTGCCCGGCCTGTCTGTGGTCCCCGCGGTTCAGGAGGACTGCCTGTCGTTCAACCCTGTGACCGCGACCGTCAAGAACGTGGGCGGGCGCTGGACGATCGTCGATGGCAACCACCTGATGTTCAGCTTCGGCGACAAGCAGGCGGAAGCCTTGGAGGCGCTGAAGGTCATCAGGCACTACCGGATGGACCGGACCTGCTTCATCGGCCGTCCCGATCCCAGCTTCAAGTACCTTCTCGTCGACGGGAAGGCTCCCGTGGGAAGCATGCCCGGGGAGGACAGCGTGGGCTTCAATCCCAACACCATCGAGGTCCGGAACATCGACGGGCGCTGGAAGATCGTGGACGGCAGCCACTGGCTCTTCGATTTCGGCGACAAGGAGGCCGAGGCGCGGACCGCCTTTGCCATCATTAAAAAGTACGGATTCACGCGTGCCTGCTTTGTGGGGCGTCCGGATCCCAGCTTCACCTACCTGAGGAGATAGCTCCGAGGAGCGACGGCAAGACGTTCGCAGTCTGACACTCCTGTTCGCCATCCGGATCGGGATCTTCCCGCGCAGACCAGACCTTGTGCGCAAGGTCTTGTTGGCGTGGGAACGGCTGTTGACCGAAAGGGGTTCCTTACGCGGAGATAAACATGATTTGAAAAATTTAAAAAATCTTAGTTGAAACGAATCATATTTGAAGTAACCTTGGACTGGAGGCTACCATGTCTCAGCTGCCCTTCACCCAGAAAGCCAATGCCGCCCTGGTGGCGGCCCGCGACCAGGCCATGCAGGGTCAGCATCCGGAGCTGCTGCCGCAACACCTGTTCCTGGCCCTGATGGCTCCCGAGATGGGGCTGCGAGCGGTCCTTGAGCGGGCGGGTCTGGATTTGGATACCCAGAAGGGCCTCGTGGACGGGGCCGAGGAGCTCATCAACCGGCTGCCCAAGGCCATCGGCGGCGCCGAGCCCCAGGCGGGTCCAGCCATCCGTAGCTTCCTGGAGTTGGCTTCGGATACCGGGCGAGGGCTGGGGGACCGCTTCCTCTCCACGGACGCCATGCTTCTGGCCTTTGCCAACGCACACACGGATGTGAAGAAGCTCCTGGAGCGCTTTGGCCTGGACCGCAAGAAGCTGGAAGGAGCCATCCGCGAGTCCCGCAGGGGAGCGCGAGTCGAAGACGAGCGGGCGGAAGAGAAGTTCGCCTCCCTGGAGAAGTACGCGAAGGACTTCACCGCCTTGGCCGAGAGCGGCAAGCTGGATCCCGTCATCGGCCGGGATGAGGAGATCCGCCGGGTGCTGCAGGTGCTCTCCCGGCGCACCAAGAACAACCCCGTGCTCATCGGCGAGGCGGGCGTAGGCAAGACGGCCATCGCGGAGGGGCTCGCCCAGAGGATCATCAAGAATGACGTCCCGGAGAGCCTCAAGGGCATCCGGCTCATGGGACTCGACATGGGTGCCCTGGTGGCCGGCACCCAGTACCGGGGCCAGTTCGAGGAGCGCCTCAAGGGCGTGATCAAGGAGATCGAGGCGAGCGAAGGAAAGATCATCCTCTTCATCGACGAGCTGCATCTCCTGGTGGGGGCAGGCTCCGCCGAAGGCAGCATGGATGCGGCCAACCTCCTGAAGCCGGCCCTCGCCCGAGGCGACCTGCGCTGCATCGGCGCCACGACGTTGAACGAGTACCAGAAGCACGTGGAGAAGGATGCGGCCCTGGCCCGGCGCTTCCAGCCGGTCTATGTGGAGGAGCCCACCGTCGAGGACTCCATCAGCATCCTGCGGGGACTGAAGGAACGCTACGAACTGCACCACGGGGTGCGAATCCGGGACGCGGCCCTGGTGGAGGCCGTCCAGCTCTCGAGCCGCTACATCGCGGACCGCTTCCTACCGGACAAGGCCGTGGACCTCATGGATGAAGCGGCCTCCAGCGTGCGCATGCAGATTGACAGCCGACCCCTGGAAATCGACGTGCGGGAGCGGCGGGAGATGCAGCTGCAGCTGGAGCGGCACGCCCTGGCCAAGGAGAAGGATGCGGTCAGCAAGGCGCGCGTGAAGGAAGTGGACAAGTCCCTGGCGGAGCTGAACGAGGAGCTGGCAAGGCTCCGGGCCCAGTGGGAAAACGAGAAGAAGCAGATCGAGCAGACCCGGGCCATGCAGAAGCGACTGGACGACCTGCGCATCGAGCTGGAGCAGGCCAAGTCCAGGGGCGAGTACGAGCGGGCTTCCCGGCTCGAATACGGCGAAATCCCTGCTTTGGAGAAGCAGATCGGAGCCGCCTCGAAGGGGGAGAATGCCATGCTGCGCCTGGAGGTGGCTGAGGAGGACGTGGCGGCCGTGGTCAGCAAGTGGACGGGCATCCCGGTCTCGAAGCTGATGGAGGGTGAGATCGAGAAGCTGCTCCACATGGAAGAGCGATTGCGGCAGCGGGTCGTTGGTCAGGACGCCGCCCTGGTGGCCATCAGCGATGCCCTCCGGCGCAACCGCGCGGGGTTGTCCGATGCCAAGCGGCCCATCGGCAGCTTCCTGTTCCTGGGGCCGACGGGCGTGGGCAAGACCGAGGTGGCGCGGTCCCTGGCGGAGTTCCTCTTCGACGACGAGAACGCCCTGGTGCGCATCGACATGAGCGAGTT
>CAYZND010000193.1:0-6952 GCA_964479495.1 uncultured Mesoterricola sp. | reverse complement strand
GAAGCGCATCGAGGACAGCTACAACACCCTCAAGACCTACCTCATGCTGCACCAGCAGGAGCGTATCGAGGCCGCCCACCTCGCGGACCAGATGCCCCGCCACTGGCGCACCTGGCTGGAGTCCAACCGCGGCTCCTACCCCATGGCGGACATCTCCCGCATGGCCGAGCGCACCGTGGCGTTCTACGTGTCGCAGGAAGACGAGCCGGATCTCCCGCTCATCGAGAACCGCGAGGACCTCGTGACCCAGACGCGCAGCCGCCTGCGCGGCGAGGTGGCCCTCCTCTCGCCCCTGGAGCGCATCTACAACGAGATCAGGGCCCAGGGGAATACCCGCTACGCACCCATGACCGTGGCCCGCATCCTGGACAACAAGGACATGGACCTCGTGGGCGCCAGCGTCGCCGTCTCCGGCAGCTTCACCCGCGAGGCCTGGGAGGGCTACTTCCGGCAGGCCATCAGCCAAGCGGCCGTGGGTGAGTTCAAGGGCACCGACTGGGTGCTGGCCTCCTCCCTGCAGGACAACCTCGACCAGATCGGCTCCATCGACGAGCGCCAGCAGAAGCTGATGGCGATGTACCAGGCCGACTACATCAAGGAGTGGGAGAAGTTCCTCCAGGGCGTCGCGGTCCATGGCTTCTCGGATCTTGACCGCGCCGCCGTGGCCCTGGGCCGCTTCAGCGATCCCCAGAACTCGCCCATCAAACTCATCCTCGCCCGCACCGCCTTCGAGACCGCCTGGGACAGCCCCTCGGAGCTGAACAAGACCTTGAACAACGCCAAGAAGAGCATTCTCCAGAAGACCAACGACCTGCTGGGCACCAGCACGGCGCCCACCACCCAGGCTTCCCAGCTGGGCCCCGTCGGAACGCGGTTCGCACCCCTGGCGGAGATGGCCGGCAAGCCCGGCGGCACACGCCCTCCCATCGACGCCTACCTGGACATCCTCGGCAAGATCCGGGGCAAGCTCTCCAGCATCTCGGCTTCGGGGGATGTCGCCAACGGCTCGCGCATGTTCGTCCAGGCCACCTTGTCCAGCTCGGGTTCGGAGCTGGCGGAGGCGCTCCAGTTCGTGGACACCACCCTCCTGGGACGCATGGACCAGAATGCCCGGGAGTCCGTCCGGCCCCTCCTGGTGCGCCCCCTGGTGGAGACCTTCGGCGTGGTGGTGCCCCAGGCGAGCGAGGACCTCAACAAGGTCTGGCAGCAGCAGGTCTACACGCCCTGGACCAGCCTCGCCGACAAGTACCCCTTTGCCAATTCCGGCAACGAGGCCCCCATGGCCGACATCTCGCGGTTCCTTCGGCCCGGGGATGGCACCCTGGCGAAGTTCGTGGACAAGGAGCTGGGCCCCCTGGTCACCCGCCGCGGCGAGACCCTCGTGGCCCGCACCTGGGGCGGCCAGGGCATCGGCCTCAGCCCCAACTTCCTGGAGTCCATCTCCCGCCTGACCTCCGCCGGCAGCGCCCTGGTGCAGGAAGGGGACGGCTGCCGCTTCGAGCTGCAGCCCGTGCCGATCCCCGGGCTCACGGACATCCTGCTGGAGATCGACGGCCAGAAGATCCTCTACCGCATGGGACCCCAGACCTGGATTCCCATCACCTGGCCCGGCCAGTCCGGCAGCCAGGGTGCGCGCCTCCAGGTGACCTCCTACGCGGGCGCCACGGCCCAGGTCTGCAACTACCCCGGCCGCCTGGGCCTGCTGCGCCTCCTAAGCTCGGCGCGCATCGAGAACCCCAAGGCCGCCACCAGCGCCATGGAGTGGCGCTTCAAGGTCACGCCGGCCTTCACCTCCCGCAGCGCCAGCGGCACCAAGGAGGACTACTACCCCCAGGGCATCCGCTTCAACATCCGCATGGTGAGCGGCACCAACCCCATCGAGCTGAACAACCTGCGCAATCACTCCCTGCCCCAGCGGGTCAGCAACTGAGGAGAGAACAGGCATGCCCCTGACCCTGCTACGCACCCTGGAGAGCACCGTACCCCACGTGGTCTTCGGGAAGCTCCCCAACCGTGCGGACTTCGTGCGCATCAATGCCACCCATCCCGCCGCCACCGAGTTCGACGAGTTCATCCAGAATACCCTGGAGCAGTTCCGCACCCAGCAGGACTGGGAGGAGCGCTACGACTTCGCGCCCGTCATCGACTTCTGCTATCCCACCCGCGATCAGCGCTGGGCCCTCACCGGCTCGCTGCTGAGCAGCTGCGACCAGACGCGCCGTCGCTACCCCTTGGTGGCGGCCCTGGCCTTTCCGGGACCGCACCTGGGCAGCGAGCGCCGGCTCATGCCCATCGCGTGCGAGGTGTTCTATGAGGGCTTGAGGGAGCAGCTCTGCACCGCCGTCGACAACTCCGTGGAAGCCATGGCCTGTCGCCAGTTCCTCGAGTCCCAGGCCGCCCTCTGGTCCACGGGCATCGATGACCTGCCCCTGGCCGGGGAGATCGTCAAACAGTTCATGGACACCCACCATCCCTCGGTTCTCGAGCACCGGCTCGACGCCGAGCACCCCGGTAGCACCCTCCTGCAGGCCCTCCTGAACATCGCCTTCTACCGGGACTTCCTGCGGCGCTTCAACAGCCCTTCGGCCATCCAGGTCCTGGACCTGCCCCTGCAGGGGGCCCGGGGCGAGGCCGCCCTCCATGCCAGCGCCTGGCTCTCCCTGCTGTCGGCGCTCTCGGGCTCCATGGAGCCCTGGAGCGGAGGCTTCCTGCTCAAGCAGGGACGTGACAGCGCCCGCCTCCTTGCCACCTTCGGCCGCATGCCGGAAGCGGCCCTCCTGCTGGCCCTGGGAGGCGAGGTCCGGGACGGCACCCGCCTCAACCTCGATGCGGAGCAGAAGACCTGGCAGTCCCACAAGCTCTATGCAGAGACGGCCTATGCCCTGGATCGCGTCCTGACGGACTCCGCGCTCACACTCTCCCAGCTCCGCGTCTTCCTTAAGGACGCTTCTCAAAAAATCGCGTTTTCAGGCAACCAATCATGATTTGTTGCTATTTTATCATTCATATCCTAGGATGGAGGAACCATGGCTAGAGAAAGCACCCAGAAACGCATCGCCCGCGACCGGGCTCCCCGCGTCCAGATCAACTACGACGTCGAGATCGGCGACGCCATCGAGACGAAGGAGCTACCCTTCGTCCTCGGCATCCTCGGCGACTACACCGGCCACACGAAGGAGCCCCTGCCCAAGCTCAAGGACCGCAAGTTCGTCCAGATCGACGGCGAGAGCTTCGATGACGTCATGAAGGGGATGGCCCCCCGCCTCGTGCTGCGCGTGGACAACAAGCTCAAGAACGATGACAGCGAGATGGCTGTGGAGCTCAACTTCCGCAAGATGGAGGACTTCGAGCCGGCCCAGGTGGTCCAGCAGGTGGAGCCCCTCCGTCGGCTCCTGGAGGCGCGCACCCGGCTCTCCGATCTCCGCGGCAAGCTGGCCGGCAACGACAAGCTCGAGGATCTCCTGGAGAAGATCGTCCACGACACCGAGAAGCTCCAGACCCTGTCCCAGACGAAGGCGGAGGAATAGGTCATGACGACGAACCCCCTGCTGAACGAGGCCGCCCAGGCCGGCACCACCCTCGAGAACGCGCCCAGCCTCCTGGATTCCATCATCGACGAGAGCCGCGTGGCGGCCAACGACACCGAACGCGCCCGCACCCGCGACCTCATCAGCGAGCTGGCGAACCAGGTCCTCTCCGGCACCGTCACCGTCAAGCGGGATCTGGCCTCGACCCTCGATGCCCGCGTGGCCGAGATCGACCGCCTCATCTCCGAGCAGCTCAACGCCATCATGCACCACCAGGAGTTCCAGCGCCTCGAGGCCTCCTGGCGCGGCCTGCGGTTCATGGTCTACCAGACCGACACGAGCCCCATGCTCAAGGTGAAGATCTTCAACACCCGCAAGACGGATCTGATGAAGGACTTCCGGACCTCCTCCGATTATGACCAGAGCGCCCTCTTCAAGAAGATCTACGAAGAAGAGTACGGCACTTTCGGCGGCGCTCCCTATGCGGCGCTCATTGGCGATTATGAATTCTCCCGCCACCCCGACGACATGTACCTCCTGGAGGAGATGTCCCACGTCGCCGCCTCCGCCCACGCCCCCTTCGTCTCCGCCGCCGCCCCCGGCATGTTCAACCTCGAGACCTTCGGCGACATCGGCAAGCCCAGGCACCTGGCCAAGATCTTCGACACCACGGAATACGCCAAGTGGAAGTCCTTCCGGGAATCCGAGGACTCCCGCTACGTGGGCCTGGTGCTTCCCCACATGCTGGGCCGCCTGCCTTACGGCCCCGAGACCTCGCCCGTGGAGGACTTCAACTTCCTGGAGGACGTCGATGGCACCGACCACGCCAAGTACCTCTGGGTGAATGCCTGCTACGCCTACGGCGCACGCCTCACCAACGCCTTCGCCAACTTCGGCTGGCTGGCGGCCATCCGCGGCGTGGAAGGCGGCGGCCTGGTGGAGGGTCTCCCCACCCACACCTTCAAGACCGATGACGGCGAGATCGCCCTGAAGTGCCCCACGGAAGTGGCCATCACCGACCGCAACGAGAAGCTGCTTTCGGATCTGGGGTTCATCTCCCTGGTCCACTGCAAGAACACGGACTACGCCGCCTTCTTCAGCGGCCAGTCCTGCCAGAAGGCCAAGACCTACAACACGGACGCCGCCAACGCCAACGCCCGCCTGTCCACCCAGCTGCCCTACATCTTCGCCGTGTCCCGCATCGCCCACTACATGAAGGCCATCATGCGCGACAAGATCGGCAGCTTCGCCTCCCGCTCCAACGTGGAGGAGTTCCTGAACAACTGGCTGGCCCAGTACGTCCTGCTGGACGACTCCGCCTCCCAGGAATCCAAGTCCAAATACCCCCTTCGGGAAGCCCACGTCGAGGTGGTCGAAGTCCCCGGAAAGCCCGGCGTCTATCGCGCCGCCGCCTTCCTCCGGCCCCACTTCCAGCTCGATGAGCTGACCGTCTCCCTGCGCCTTGTCGCGGAGCTGCCCGCTCCTGCCGCCCGGTAGTCCGGATCGCGCATCCCTTTCACCCCAACCCCCTTCTTCTTCACGAGGAGAGAGCATGGCTTTTGACGCCTTCATCAAGATCGACGGGATCCCCGGCGAGTGCACCGACGACAAGCACAAGGACTGGATCGAGATCACAGCCTTCGACTGGTCCCTGGAACAGCCCGCTTCCGCCACCGCCAGCAACGCCGGCGGCTCCTCGGCCGAGCGGGTGAACATCTCCCCCATCCAGTTCACCCACCTCTTCGACAAGGCCAGCCCGAAGCTCTATGAGGCCTGCTGCAAGGGCACCCACATCAAGGACGCCACCATCCACCTGAACCGCGCCGGCGGCAACAAGATGCTCTACGGCGAGATCGTCCTCAAGCAGGTGCTGGTCTCCGCCGTGGGCGTCAGCGGCTCCCATGGGTCCGACTTCCCCACCGAGAACGTCACCCTGAGCGCCGGCAGCTACGTATGGAAGTACAACCAGCAGGACAAGCAGAGCGGCCAGAGCACCGGCACCGTCAGCGCCGGCTGGGACCTCACCGCCAACAAGCCCACCGCCTAGGCGGAACCGTGCAGTCAGCGGCGCAGTGCGGTCCCGATCCGAGCTGCGCCGCTGTTTGAATCCCGTCCGGCCACGAGGAGCCCATGCCCTACATCCATGCCAAGGTCGACGAGCTTGAAGGCACCGCCAAGGTGGGCTCCAGGCAGTGCGTGGCCCTGATCATCCACTACTCCAACGCCCCCAACACCGCCCAGTGGACGCAAGGAAAGCCCGTGCTGGGCAACCTCGCCATCGCCAAGGGCACCGCCATCGCCACCTTCACGGACGGCACCTACGCCAGCCGAGGCACCGGCAACCATGCGGCCTACTACCTGAGCCAGGATGCCGGCGGCATCTGGGTCATGGACCAGTGGGCCAGCGACACCCAGAAACCGACGGTGTCCAAGCGCTACCTCCGCAGGAAAGGCAAGAATGCCCGCGGGGCCTACATCGATCCCAGCAACAACGCCGAAGCCTATTCCATCATCGAGTGACCCATGGCTGCCCTCGTCCGGATCGCGCTCATCCTGCTCCTCGGGCTCACGGCCCCCGCCCTGATGGCGGAGCTGCCGTCCCAGAAGGAGGCCGTGAGCGCCTTCTACGCCACGGTGCTCGCCTTCCAGGAACCCGGCATCCCCTCCCACGCCGACACCGGAAAGCTGAAGGGCCTCGCCTCCCGGAACCTGCGGACCCTGCTCGGCCAGGCCCGGAAGGCGGAAGACCTCTATGGGCGCAGGACGAAGGGGGAAGTGCCACCCCTCGTGGAGAGCCGCCTCTTCTTCTCCCTCTTTGAAGGGGCCCACCGCCTGGACACCGTCACCCCCGAACCCGGGGGAACCTTCCTCGCGGGGCTGTCCCATGGTGAAGGGACGAACGCCACGAACTGGAGCGACCGCGTCTTCCTCAAGCGGGAACGGGGCCGATGGGTGGTCGATGACATCGAGTTCCTGGGGACCTGGGCCTTCGGCGACAAGGGCCGGGTCCAGGACCTCCTGCGGGACGTGATCCGCACCGCGGCCGAGACGCCGGCCCCATGACCTGCCCCCTGGAAACCCACGCCTCTCCCTTCCACCTGCGGGATCTGCCTTGGATCTGACCAGCCTCGTCTCCAGCGTGAAAAGCTCGAACCTGGGGGACCTCCTGGCCTCCTTCGCCTCGGCCTTCGACCAGCACACGCGGCTCCTGAAGCTCAGCTTCGATGCGGGCAGCGGAATCGCCGCCAACACGCTGCTGCCCCACCGCCTCACGGGCCGGGAGGCCATCAACGAGGGGTTCCGGTACGAGCTGGAGGCCTTGTCGAGCGATGCGCACCTGGAGCTGAAACAATTCCTCGGTGTCCCTGTGGAGGTGACGATCCTGACGGACGCAGGCTCGGAGCGGGATCTCTGCGGTCTTGTGA
>CAYZND010000192.1:0-6966 GCA_964479495.1 uncultured Mesoterricola sp. | reverse complement strand
GATGATCTCCACAATATCGTGGCGAAGGAGCGGCTCGCCACCGGTGAGGCGCACGTGCCGGATGCCTTCGGTCACCGCCACCCGCACGAAGGCCTCGATCTCCTCGTAGGTCAGGATGTCGGCGTGGGCCAGGCGGGGCATGCCCTCGGGGGGCATGCAGTACTCGCAGCGCAGGTTGCAGCGGTCCGTCACGGAGACCCGCAGGTAGTCGATGGAACGGCCGAAGGCGTCAACGAGCATCAGTGGTCCTCGGGCAGGTCCGTGAGCACCACGGACACCATGTCCCCCACCCTCATCGGGCCGCTGGCGGCGGGAATCTCGGCGATGGCATTGGACTTCGTCATGGAGGATAGGATGCCGGAGCCTTGGGGCCCGATGCGGAGGGCCACCCACCCCTCGGCGGAGGGTTGGAGCCGCACCCGGAGCCAGTGGGTGCGGGCATCCTTCGCACCCTTCCGGTAGTCCTCCGTGAGTTGGGCCGTGGCCCGGGGCCGGAAGAGTTCGGTGCAGCCCATCAGCTTCCGCAGGGCGGGCCGGACGTACAGCTCGAAGCACACCATGGCCGCCACGGGGTTTCCAGGAAGCCCGAAGACCGGCTTGCCCTCCAGCATCCAGAAGGCGAGGGGGCGGCCGGGCTTCTGGGCCACCTGCACGAAGACGATTTCCGCCCCCAGGCGGTCCAGGGTCTCCCGCACGAAGTCGTAGTCCCCCACGGACACGCCGCCGTTGGTGAGCACCACGTCGCAGGAGGCCAGGGCGTCGCGGAGGGCCTTTTCAACAGCCTCACGTGTGTCCGGCACGCGGGGAAAAGGCATGCAGACCGCCCCCGCGGCCAGCACCTGGGCGCCGAGGCCATGGATGTTCGCGTCACGGATCTGCCCGGGACCGGGCTTTGCGCCGGCCTCCACCAGCTCGGCCCCCGTGGTGAGGACCGCCACGCGGGGGGCGGGCACCACGGGCACCTCCACGCGCCCCAGGGCCGCCAGCAGGCCGATCTCCGCAGGCCGGATCACGGTTCCGGCAGCCAGGACCCGCTCCCCCGCCCTTACGTCCTCTCCCGCTAAGCGGAGGTTCAAGCCCGCGCCGATGGACCGGAAGACTTGGACCTCCCGAGGCGTGGAAGCGGTCTCCTCCACGGGCACCACGGCCTCGGTCCCCGGGGGCAGCTCGGCCCCCGTCATGATCCGCACGGCCGTGCCGGGCATGACCTCGCAGCGCACCACCGTGCCTGCGGGAGCGTCCGCCAAGACCTTCAGGCGCGCGGGATGCTCCCGGGTGGCTGCGGCCACGTCGGCGACCCGGACGGCGAAGCCATCCACGGCGGAGTTGGGAAAGGGGGGCAGGTTCTCCGAGGCCTGGATGTCCTCGGCGAGCACCCGGCCGAGGGTCTCATCCAGCGCCGCAGGGCGGGCCGGAAGCGGCTGCACGTGTGCCAGGATCCCCTGCAGGGCCGCCTCGACGCTCAGGGACTCCATCGTATTCCTCCGGCTACATCCCAAAGTAGCGGGCCACGAGGCTCCGGGCCAGTGCCGGATCGGCGGTGCCCGCCACATTGGCCCGGCCGTCCTGGAACAGGGTGAGCTCGTGGGGGGGCACCTTCAGGCGCACGAGGTAGTCGTTCACCACCACCTCGCCCACCTTCCGGAGGCGGGTGGCCAGAGCGGCGAAGTCCGGTCGGGCGGGAACAGGGGGATGGACCTGGACCGCCTCCCGGCCGCAGAGCACGACCGCAGGCGGCGGCGGGGCATCCAGGAACTCGAAGCTCCGCTGGGTGCAGCAGGGACAGGGCTGCAACTCCGGCTGATAGGGGATGTCGATGCGCTCCATCCGGCCTTCCCAGAGGTCCGCGGAGAGCATGGTCGCGCTGGGAGGGGCTTCGCCCGTGACGACCCAGCGCAGGGCCAGGGCGGCTTCGAGCGAGGCCGTGAGATGGGCGGCGGGTCCGAGGATGCCCAAGGTGTCGCAGGTGGGGGACACGCCGGCCTCGGGTGGATCCGGCTGGAGGCAGCGCAGGCAGGGCGTGACGCCGGGCACCAGCAGGGTCGCCACGCCACCGGACCCCACACAGGCCCCGTAGATCCAGGGCTTGCCCAGCTTCACGCAGGCATCGTTGAGCAGGTAGCGGCCCTCGAAGTTGTCGAAGCCGTCCACCACCAGGTCCACACCTTCCATGAGGGCCAGCAGGTTGCCGGAGTCCAGGTCGGCCACCACGGGCTCCACCGTCACGTCCGAGTTCACCTCCGCGATGCGGCGCGCCGCCGCCACGGCCTTGGGCAGCCCTTCTTTCACATCGTTTTCATCGAAGAGGGCCTGCCGTTGGAGGTTGGAGAGCTCCACCACGTCCCGGTCCACCAGGCGCAGGAAGCCCACGCCGGCCCGCGCCAGCAGGTTGGCGGTCTCGGCTCCCAGGCCGCCGCACCCCAGCAGCAGCACCCGCGCCGCGCGGATCTTGGCCTGTCCCCCCTGACCTATGAGCGAAAAGCGGATCTGCCGTGAATAGCGTTCATGGTTGTCACGTTCCATTTCTGAAACCTCATCGACGCTAAGAATTGGTACTTACCGGGGTTAGTAAGTTTTTTTCCGGATCCGTCCGTGAGCGGAGTCACGCTTCGATAACCCGTTTCTTGCCTGCACCTTGTCCCCGGGGTACCTTGCTCCTGGGGCGTGAGCGGATTCTATCCGCGAATAGGACTTTAGCCCATCTGCGCAAGGGGGCCACGGTATGAAGCAGCTGAGAATCGACATGAGCAAGTGCGACGCCGGTCGCAACTGCAACCACGAGTGCGAGGAGGCCTGCGCCATCAAGGTCTTCAAGCTCAAGGACCGGGAGCATGCGGCCCTGCACATCCGCGAGCTGGCGGACGGGAGCGGTCAGGCGATCCTCTGCGACCAGTGCGGGGACTGCGTGGTGGTCTGCCCTGCCGACGCCCTCAAGCGCAACAAGATGGGCGCGGTGATCCTCGACAAGGAGCTCTGCGTGGGCTGCTACACCTGCATCGGCTTCTGCGAGAAGAACGCCTTCGAGCGCAATCCCGACTGGGTGATCCCCTTCAAGTGCATCTCCTGCGGCATCTGTGTGAAGGCCTGCCCCCACGCGGCCCTGGAGGTCGTCGAAGTCCCCACCCCCGACTACCGGATCATCTGAGGAGGCACGCCATGGCGAACGTCTACGAAGGCCTGACCGACTACCCGGCGTTCCACCGCGCGGAAGTGAACTACAAGATCCGCACGGAGTACCTCGAACACCTCCAAGAGCAGCGGGCTTCCCACAAGCTGCTCAAGGAGTGGACCTTCACGCCCAGCCTGCCCGAGAAGGGCTACACGAACCGCACGCTCTACATCAACGTGGGCACGCTGGAGATCCAGGAGAAGGAAGTCACCCAGCAGATGAAGGACATCTTCACGGGCGGCCGCGGCTTCGGCATGTGGTACCTGTGGAACGCCGTCACGCCCCAGACCAAGTGGAACGACCCCGAGAACGAGATCATCATCACCCCGGGCCCCGTCTCGGGCATCACCCATTACCCGGGTAGCGGCAAGTCCCTGGTGGTCTCCCTCTCGCCCCAGACCGAGATTCCCATCGACTCCAACGTGGGCGGCTACTTCGGCCCCCTGCTCAAGTTCTCGGGCTTCGACTGCCTGGAGATCCAGGGCAAGTCGGACCGGGAGCTGATCGTCTTCATCGACGGCCAGAAGGGCATCCTGCGTGTCGAAGACGCTCCCGCCGAGCCCGTGGACAGCCACGTGCTGGCCGAGATCCTCACGCACATGTATGCCGAGAGCGAGGAAGACCGCGTGAACATCTCCGTGGTGAGCGCGGGGTCCGCCGCGGACCACAGCCTCATCGGCATGCTGAACTTCTCCTGGTTCGACAAGCGCCGGGGCTGCATCCGCCTGAAGCAGGCGGGGCGCGGTGGCATCGGCACCGTCTTCCGGGACAAGAAGATCAAGGCCCTGGTCATCCGCGGCCGCGAGGTGAAGGGCGACCTGAACCACCCCGTGGACTTCGAGACCATCGCCAAGACCGGCATCAAGCTCCACAAGGAACTCCGCGAGAACGACCCGAGCATGTGCCTCATGCGGCGCAACGGCACCGCGCACATCGTGGAGATCATGGACGCCTACGACCTGCTGCCCACCCACAACTTCCAGTACGGCGGACATCCCGAGGTCCACAAGATCGCCTCCTACGTCTGGGACCAGCGCTGCACCCAGCGCACCACGGACGGCTGCTGGTACGGCTGCTCCATGGCCTGCGCCAAGGGCGCGGACGGCGTCGTGCTCCAGACGGGGCCCTACAAGGGCCACATGGTCACCGTGGACGGTCCCGAGTACGAGAACGCCGCGGGCCTCGGCTCCAACGCCGGCATCTTCGAGCCCGAGCCGCTGCTGGAGCTGAACTTCTACTGCGACACGTACGGCATCTGCACCATCACCTGGGGCACCATCGCCGCCTTCATCATGGAGTGCTACCAGCGCGGCATCCTGAACAAGGAGCGCACGGGCGGCCTGGACCTGACCTGGGGCAACTGGCGCGACGACCTCGAGATGATGCACCAGTGCGCCCGGGGCGAAGGCTTCGGCCTCATCGCGGGCCAGGGTGTCAAGAAGATGAAGGAGATGTTCATCGAGAAAGGCTGGGGCGATCCGCAGCTGATCGAGGATATCGGTATGGAGAACAAGGGCCTGGAATACAGCCAGTACCTCTCCAAGGAGTCCCTCGCCCAGCAGGGCGGCTACGCGCTCACCAACAAGGGCCCCCAGCACGACGAGGCCTGGCTGATCTTCATGGACATGGTGAACAAGCAGCTCCCCACCTTCGAAGACAAGGCCGAGGCGCTCTACTACTTCCCCCTGTGGCGCACTTGGTTCGGCCTCCAGGGCTGGTGCAAGCTGCCCTGGAACGACGTGGCCCCGCGGAACAACCATCTCACCGCCGAGCCCGCCAAGATCCCCGAGCACGTCCAGAACTACCTGGACATCGCCGGCGCCATGGTCGGCAAGAAGTACACCTCCGAGGACATGCTCTTGCAGTCGGCGCGGGTCTACAACTTCCAGCGCATCTTCAACATCCGCATGGGCAAGGGCCTGCGCATCCACGACAAGGCCCCCTACCGCTCCCAGGGTCCTGTCACCAAGGAGGAGTACGAGTCCCGCCAGGAGCGCTACGAGAAGGAGCTGCGGGAGCAGGTGGGCATCGACCCCTCGACCCTCACCCTGGAGGAGAAGATCGCCGCCACGCGCAAGTTCCGCACGGACCGCTACAGCAAGCTGGTGGACACGGTCTACACCCGCCGCGGCTGGACCCTGGATGGCGTGCCCACCCAGGCTAGACTGAAGGAGCTCGGGCTGGATGTCTTCCCCGAGGTGATGGAAATCTCGAAGACCCACGGCGGCTGAAGATGATCCAGGTGAACGGTGACCCCCTCGAGTGGACGGACGGAATGACCGTCCGGGACGTGCTGACCGCCAAGCGGTTCACCTTCCCCATGCTGGTGATCACCGTGAACGACCATGTGGTCGAGCGCCGCGCCTATGACACGACCTCGATCCCCGATGGGGCCAACGTCAAGGTCGTGCACCTCATGAGCGGGGGCTGAGGCCCGGAAGCTCTCCTCAAGGGAAAGCCGAAGCCGGGGGAAAGGGTTCACCCATCCAGTCTCCCGGCTCTTGGCGCGTGTGGCGCGTCCAGGTTGTCCCATCGAAATGGATGCCCTGCTGCTCTGGTTGTGCATGTGCGAGACCGTCTGCATCCGAGTTCAGCGCCTATGGACCGTGGGCTTCAGCAGAGCCGCATTCCGGTGGTCGTACAGGGATTCAATCTTCTCGGCAGCGGTAAGGCTTCCGGCAAGCACACATGCCAGCGGGATCCCTCGGAGGATACGCCAAAGCATGAAGCCACTCCCTCTGCAGCCAAGGCTCCTCATGGTTTCGGCTTCAGCCCCTGTTTGCCCGCCTTGCGCAGCATCTCCAGATCCTTCTCCACCACATAGTCCCAGTAGCTGGGATAACTGGCGGATTCGGGATGGCCTTCCTTGGTGAGGTTGTAGTGGTAGAGCTTTCCGTTGGATGAGCCCACGAGGTTCACGGGGTTGTTCGTCCATGCGAAGTAGTCCCGGTCGAACGTGGCACCTTCCAGCAGGATCGGAGAGCCCAGGTAGTTCGGGTACTTCTCCGAGATCGGCATGAGGTAGGAATACTTCGGGTCAGGCTCAACCTTCTGGAAGACCACCCAGCGACCATCAGGGGAGAAGGAAAAATAGAGTGCATTCATGAGCCCGAAAATGACGCGCGACTCCTCTTTCCGAAATGTTTGATTCCAGCAAACGTACTGTGCGCCGTGTTCGCCTCCATATAAAATGGCGAATGGCAGCGACGGATGGGGGATGATTTTAACGAAATCCACTTTGTCTTTGTTCTTCTTCAACGCCCCTTCAACCGCGTGTTGCGAAGGATTCAAATTGGAATCGAAAACCTTCAGTTCGGTGTTCTTGAAATCGCACAATAGAACTTGGTTCCTGTGCATGGACCAGACACTTCCTTTTGGCTTTTCGTACTTCTTCACAAGACGCGGTTTCTCTCCAGAAAGATCCATGAGGTAGAGGAGTCGAGTGATGTCTTCGAAGTCCTCCGAATTCGGGTTTTCGGCTTCGATTTCAAAAATGAACAGATTCTTCTTCCGGTCGATAACGTCAGTGTGCAGGATCGTCTTTTCGAGCGACCGGATGATGTCGAACTCTTTGATCGTGTCGTTCTTGAAATCACACAGCACCATGGTCCGAGTCTTGGCGAACGCGATCTCCGTCGCAGAGACAGGTTGCATGTAGTGACCTCCGCCACTCAGACCATCCACTTTGTTGCGAAAGTATTTCCTCGATAGGTACCGCTTCCCGGGGAATGTGAAGACCGTGACGGCATCACCTAGGCGCCTGTCCAAGTAACAAGTTCAGAAGCCATCCCGCGAAG
>CAYZND010000191.1:0-6982 GCA_964479495.1 uncultured Mesoterricola sp. | reverse complement strand
GGTCCAGACCAGCCCCATCGACACCATGAACAGCCGGGGACGCCACGAGCTGGCCGTCCTCGCCTGGCTCACCTCCATGGCCGGCATCCTGGAGAAGGCCCTGTGGGACCTCTCCCTCTACAGCACGGAGGAGTTCGGCTTCGTGAAGCTGCCGGACGCCTTCACCACGGGCTCGAGCATCATGCCCCAGAAGCGGAACCCCGATGTGCTGGAGCTGGCCCGGGCGCGGTGCCGCGAGCTGCGGGGCCTCGCGGCCCTGGTCACCCAGCTCGCCGGAGGCCTGCCCTCCAGCTACCACCGGGACCACCAGTTCCTGAAGCAGCCCTTCCTGGAAGCCCTGGTGAAGGGGCGGGAGCTGCTGGAGGTCTGCGCCCATCTGCTGCCGGGGCTCCAGATCCAGGAGACGGCCTGTGAGCGCGCCTGCACGGACGACCTCTATGCCGCCCAGGAGGCCTACCGGCTCGTGGCCGAGCAGGGTCTGCCCTTCCGGGATGCGTACAAGGCTGTAGCTGCGCAGATCCAGGCGGGCACCTTCAAACCAGATCGTTCCACGCCGGACACCTCGCATGCGGGCAGCCCCTACCGTCTGGAACTCGAGGGGTCTGCCGCCTCCTTGAGGGAAGCCGAAGCCTGGATCCAGGCGCGCCGCCACCAGCTCGAGACCGCCACCGAACGCCTCTTCCACTGGGAGTGAACATGAGCCACAAGATCCTCCTCGCCTTCTCCGGCGGGCTCGACACCTCGTTCTGCGTCATCCACCTGAAGGCCCAGGGCCACGAGGTCCACACCGTGACCGTGGATACGGGCGGCTTTTCGCAAGAGGAGCTGGCCCGGATCGAGGCGCTGGCGCCCAGGCTGGGAGCGGCTTCCCACACGACCCTCGATGCGCGGCAGGAGCTGTTCGACGACTACCTGAAGTTCCTCATCGCGGGCAACGTCCTGCGTGGCGGGCTCTACCCGCTCTCCGTGAGTGCGGAGCGGGTCTGCCAGGCCAAGCGTGTGGTGGCTCACGCCAAGGCCATCGGCGCTACGGCCCTGGCCCACGGCAGCACGGGCGCGGGCAACGACCAGGTGCGCTTCGATGTGGCCTTCCGGACCCTGGCCCCGGAGTTGACCCTGCTGGCGCCCATCCGGGACCTGGCCCCCAGCCGGGCCGAGGAGCGGGCCTTCCTGGCCGAGCACGGCTTCGAGTTCCCCGAGAAGACGGAAGCCTACAGCGTGAACGAGGGCATGTGGGGGACCTCGGTGGGTGGCAAGGAGACCCACGACCCCTGGCAGCACCTCCCGGACGAGGCCTATCCCGCGGGCGCGGTGGATCCGAACCTGCCGGCCAAGACGATCGTGATCGCCTTCGAGAAGGGCGTGCCCGTGGCCCTCGATGGCGAGAACCTGGGTCCCGTAGGCGTCATCCAGGCCCTGAACGCGCTGGGTTCGCCCTACGGCATCGGCCGGGGCCTGCACCTGGGCGACACCATACTGGGCATCAAGGGCCGCGTGGGCTTCGAGGCCCCGGCGGCGCACCTGCTCATCACCGCCCACCGGGAGCTGGAGAAGCTGGTGCTCTCGGGCAAGCAGCTCTTCTGGAAGGAGACCCTGGGCAACCTCTACGGCGGCTTCCTGCACGAGGGCCACTTCTTCGATCCCCTCTGCCGGGACCTGGAGGCCTTCCTGACCTCCAGCCAGACCACCGTCACGGGCCAGGTGCGCCTCACCCTCTACCCGCGCGCCTTCGCGGTGGAGGGCATCACGTCGCCCTTCAGCCTCATGCGGAAGGACCTCGCCAGCTACGGCGAGGGTACGGCACTCTGGACGGGCGCGGAGGCGGCGGGCTTCACCAAGATCTTCGGCGTCCCGCAGCAGCTGGCCCACCTGGTACGAGGCGGTTCATGACCCTGCAGCGCATCCACCTGGACAAGATCGCCTCCATCACGCGGAACCTGCATCTGGGCCGCTGGGTGACGCTGGGGCCCGACATTCTGGTGGAAGAGGGCTCCGTCATCGCCGGGCGGATCATCGGCGAGAAGACCGTCTACAACACCCTGGAGGACGTCCATGGCCGCATGAGCGTGCTGCATGACGGCGACCTGGTGGTGGGCGCCCTCGGACACCGCAACGCGCTCCACGGCTACGAGGGCGTGCTACCGAAGACCGTCAAGCCCGGGGATCGGCTCCAGATGCTGAACCTGGGCGGCGTCCTCGGCACCTGCGTCTCCAGCAACCCGGACGTGGGCGCGCCCTTCGACGTGGAGGTGCTGGGGCAGGTGCTCCTCTTCCAGGAGTTCGGCAGCCGCGTGGGCCAGCCCGCCACCATCCGCGCCGGCGCGGTGGAGGGCAAGGCCGGAATACCACTGGTCCCTGTGGTCTTCGTGGCGGGCACCTGCATGAACTCGGGCAAGACCCACGCCGCCTGCGCCCTCATCCGGCACTTCGACCGGGCGGGCCTCAAGGTGGGCGGCGCCAAGCTCACGGGCGTGAGCCTCATGCGGGACATCCTCATGATGAAGGACTACGGCGCCGAGGCCGTGCTGGACTTCACCGACGCCGGAATCGCCTGCACGGGCCCCGAGACCGCCGCGGAGACGGGCCGGAAGCTGCTCTCCGAGCTGTCCGCCAAGGGCGTGGACCTCATCGTGGCCGAGACCGGCGATGGCATCATGGGCGACTACGGCGTGCAGGCCGTGCTGGCGGATCCCGAGCTGAGGGACTGTGCCGCCGCCTACATCCTGTGCGCCAATGACCCCGTGGGCGTGGCCGGCGGCGTGAGCTACCTGCGCAAGCAATTCGATATCGGAGTGGACGTCGTCTCGGGCCCTGCCACGGACAACCGCGTCGGCGTGCGCTTCGTCGAGTCCCAGGGCCTGCCCGGCATCAACGCCCGGACGAACCCCAAGGCCCTGGGCGAGCTGCTGCTGGGCACAATCCGGAAGCGGACGGAGATCGGATCGTGAAGGAGGTACCAGCCACGAAGGGCCACGAAGCCGCCCTCCGGGCGGACACGAAGTCTTCTTCTGGATCGATTCCGCATCAACCGGCGCAGTGGCTTGTCTTGGTGCCTTTCCTTCGTGGCCCTTCGTGGCTTCATTCCATCTTTGTCTTTTCGATGAGGCGAGCAGATGAAACTCGACATCGCGATCCTGGGTGCCTCCGGCTACGGCGGCGGCGAGTTGCTGCGCTGGCTCTCGACCCATCCCAAGGTGAACTCCCTTCGTGGCACGGCCCGCACCCTCGCGGGGGAGCCTTTCTGGAAGGCGCACCCCAATCTGCGTGCTGTCGTCGAAGGTTCCTTCGAGGAGGACATCGACTGGAAGGCCTTCGCGGCTAGCGAGCAGCCCGTGGTCTTCGCGGCCCTCTCCCATGGGGCGCTGGCGGAGAAGCTGCCGGAGCTGGAGGCGGCTTGGTCTGCGGCGGGCATCGCGGACCGCCTGCTGCTCATCGATCTCTCCGGCGACTTCCGGCTCCAGGATCCGGCGGTCTTCGCCAAGGCCTACAAGAAGGCCCATCCCTGCCCCGAGCTGCTGCCGAGCTTCGTCTACGGCCTGCCCGAGTGGAACCGGGACAAGCTCCCCGGGGCGCGCCGCATCGCCAACCCCGGCTGCTTCGCCACGGCGCTCCAGCTGGGCGTTCTGCCGCTGCATGGCCTGAAGCTGGGCTTCATCGCGGCCAGCGGAGCGACCGGCTCCAGTGGCAGCGGCGCCAGCCCCTCCGAAGGGACCCACCATCCGCTGCGGGCCCAGGACTTCCGGGCCTACAAGGTCCTCGGCCACCAGCACCTGCCTGAGGTCCACATGGCCATGGAAGCCAGGGGCGTGGAAGCCACCTTCGCCTTCGTGCCCCAGAGCGCGCCCATGGTGCGTGGCATCTTCGCCAGCCTCCTGTTCCCCCTGCCGGAGCACCTGGACGCCAAGGCCCTCCATGCGCGGGCCGAGGAGACCTTCCAGGGCTGCCCCTTCGTGCGCCTGGTGGAGGACTCCCCCAAGGTCACGGCCGTGGCCGGCAGCAACTTTGCCGACATCGCCGTGGCCGCCAAAGGCGGCTCCGGCGTCGTGCTGGTGGCCATCGACAACCTCTGCAAAGGCATGGCCAGCCAGGCGGTGCAGAACATGAACCTGGCCCTGGGTTTGCAAGAGACGGAGGGGCTCAAGGTCGCTGGGCGCTACCCAGCCTAGTCGTTCACGATCTCCAGGGTCGTGTGGATGGGCGTCCCTCCGCGCAGCATCGCCCACACGGGGCAGAGCTGGGTCTCGGCCACCTGGAGCGCCTGCTTCACCGGCCCTTCATCGAGATTGACTCCGCGGACACGAAAGGCCAGCGTGATCTGCGTAAGCACCGTGGGGTGCTCCTCGCGGCGCTGGGCCCGCGCCTCCACTTCGAGGTCCGTCACCGTCAGGTTCATGCGCCGTCCCAGGATCAGGCGCAGCCCGTTGGCGCTGCAGGTGGCCAGGGCCGCCAGCAGGAGCTGCAGGGAAGTCATGCCCTCCGTCTCCTGGCCGGGCTGCAGGGGGTAGTCCGTCTGGACGGCATGGGCTTCCGTCTCGGCCAGCACCCGCAGGCCACCTTGGTGATGGGCTCGAACGATCATTTCGCTGGCCATGGGCGTTCCTCCTTAGGTCCGCCGGCCCAGGTGGGCGCGGATCGCCTCCCCATGCTCAGCGATGTATGCGTTTCCGGGCGTCTCCCCGCAGAAGCGGCAGGCGAGGTCGTAGGCAGAGTTGAGGATTCCGCAGGCGGCGCATGCATATCGTTGCCGGATCTCGCCCACCCACGCCGTCGCTCCCCCTTCGGCGATCCGGTTCATGTCCGCCAGGATGTCCCGCCGATGCGGCATCGCCGTGCGGAACGCCTCGAAGGGCGCGCAGGGGAACTCCGGGCACTCGCCGCAGAACGCGTGTCCCCGCTCGGCCGCACAGGCCGCCAGCTGGCAGGTCCGGCAGTGTTTCGAGAGCGTTCCTGAACGGCAGCCTTCGCAGCGGGTCTCCTCCGGAGTCTGCCCCAGGCGGGATGCCAGCTGCTCCAACCGGACTGGATCCTCCTGGGTGGCCAGGAAGACCGAGCAGGCCCCGCAGTAGAGCCCGCAGACGGAAGCCAGCCTGGGAACAGCCTCAACATCACGCATGACTCACCTCCTGGGTGCCCTGTTGCCGTGGAGCCCAATGCTCCGCGAAGTGGGCCGCCACCTCCCGCATCAAACGGGTCAGACCGGACACGTCCTGGTCGTGGTGCAGGTTCCGGACGTATTCGAGTTTCAGCGACGAGATGGCGTGTACATAGAGGGTGGCCGCCAGGCGTGCATCGCCGGCTCGCATGCACCCGGCGTCCATCAAGGCCTGGAACATCTCTGCCGTGCAGGCGATCCGGAACTCCTGCTCGTTCGCCATCAGCGCCGCGACCGCGTCGCTCCGGTACTGCTCGTGGGAGAGCACGATCCACAGCCGGCGCAGGCGCAGGTGGTTCCATCCCTCCACGAACAGGCTGATGCCCTCATCCAACAGCTCCGCCAGACCCATGCGCGACCAGCACTCCGACTGACGCTCCAGGAGCCGCGGGGAACGCATGTAGGCTCCCACTTCCGTGATCACCCGGTCCAGGAGGGACTGCTTGGAGGGGAAGTGGTTGTAGAAGGAGCTCTCGCGGATGCCCGCCTCGCGGCAGATCTCCCGGATGGACACGCTGCCGTAGCCACGGCGTCCGAAGAGGTCGAGGGCGATGTCGAAGAGGCGCTCCCGGGTATCGGTCTGTTTCACCATGGCACAAAACTAACGTACGTTCGTTAGCTTTGCAACCCGGAACTCAAGCAGGCTTTCGGGCCATCACTCCATGGAGCGACCCCTCATCCTCGTCCGTGGTGTGTGCCGCTTCGCCTATTTGGCCGCGTATCGCTTCAGGAGCCTGGGCAACTCCCGCTCCCGCAGTTCCCGGCACTTGTCCCAGATCCGCTGGGCCAGCTCAGGATGCTTATCCACGAAGGAATGGGAGAGCATCAGGTAGTAGTGCTTCGTCGAAATGGCCGGCTGGACCTTCACGATGTCCTTGCCCAGCTCGGGATTCGTCTCCAGCAGGAAATCCTGGGCCGGCTCGAGCCCGGCCAAGGCCGCCAGCCAGCCCAGGCTCAGGCGCTTCATATCCTTCCGGACATCATCGCTTTCCTGCACTTCGTACCCCATCTGGCGCAGATCGCCCGCAATGGAATAGCCCCGAGGGGCCCCGATGGGCCCTTGCAGGTTCTTGAGCGCCTTGCCATCCCAGGCCAGGGGCGATGACTTCAGCTTATAGAAGAAATACGAGCTCAGGAACATGCTCCGGGTTTCGTCCGCTTTCCCCCCCTTCCACGGCAGGACCCCGAAGGCCTCCCGCTCCTTCTTGTAGCTGACGGGAAAGAGCCCATCGATGGTGCCTTCCTTCAACTCCAGTTCCAACGCCCGTTTCCAGGGCAGGCGCTTGATCGTGATCTGGAGGCCCAGCTCCTCGCCCAGGAGGCGGATGAACTCCACGCTGGCGCCCGGCTTGTCCAGGACCAAGGCCTGCCCGTCCCCCATCACATGGGGGAAGTCCAGCTTGTCCTCGCAGGCGAAGGTGAGGGGCTGGGCCCCGGCGATCCCGCTCGCGAGCAGCGCCAGGCTCCACGACCGGAGGAAGCGCTGGAAGCGGCGGGAGGCTCTTGA
Organism: uncultured Mesoterricola sp.; assembly: GCA_964479495.1. Lineage (GTDB taxonomy): Bacteria > Acidobacteriota > Holophagae > Holophagales > Holophagaceae > UBA1801. Next base: position 323 of record CAYZND010000191.1, on the reverse strand, counting down.
GGACATCACACCCACGGGAAGGGATGTGCCAAACCTGGCCCCCCGCGGGGCGGTTGTCAACCCCTTGGGAGGTCAGGGGATCTCGGCGGCCTGGGCCCGGTTGTGCCGGAGGCTGGACCAGAAGCTCAGGCCGATGAGCCCGGCGCCGAGGGTCCCCGAGACGATCTCCGGGGTCTCGATGCCCGCCGCCTTCAGGTACATGATCAGCGACAGCGCCCCGATGGCCCAGAAGGCGCCGTGCTCCAGGAACCGGTAGGTGGCCAGGGTGCCGTCCTCCACCAGCTTGATGGTGAGGGACCGCACGAACATGGCGCCGATGCCCA
>CAYZND010000190.1:0-6982 GCA_964479495.1 uncultured Mesoterricola sp. | reverse complement strand
CAAGGGCTTCCGCGAATACGTTGCGCTGGGTGTATGGGGACTGGGAAGCGGACCAGAGGGTCAGGCGCCCGGCCGCGTCCAACTGGCCCACGATGACGTGGGGCTCCATCGCGCAATGCGCGTACCGGGGCACGAGGTACGTGTCTTCCAGGACGAGGTCCGCTTCCTTGAAGCCCTGCGCGGTCTCTCCCTTCCGGATCTTCCTCCAGTGGGCGATGTTGGTGCCGGCCTGGGGGAAGAACCACGGCACCTTGGCGTAGGTTCCCAGGTCGGGATGGATCAGGGTGCCCGAGGCCAAGGCCTCCTCGGTGTGGAGGATGGCGGGAAGCGGCTCGTAGTCCACCTTCACGAGGCGGGAGGCCCGCTCCGCCGTGCGCGGATCCCGGGCGATGACCGCGGCGACCTGTTCGCCCACGAAGCGGACCCGATCCTGGGCGAAGACGTGCCGGTCCTTCATGTACAGGCCGAACTTGAAGGGGAAGTCGCGGCCCGTCACCACCCTCACGACGCCGGGCACGCGCTCGGCTTCGGAGGTGTCGATGGCGCGGATCCTGGCGTGGGCGTGGGGGCTTTCCACGATGGCGGCATGGAGGAGGTCCGGGCCGAACTCTAGGCCATCGGTGCGGGGGACGGATTGGCCGACGTAGCTCATTGGTCACCCCCTTCGGCCGCTTCGCGGATCCCGTCGAGGATGGGCAGGTAGCCGGTGCAGCGGCACAGATTCCCCGTGAGGGCCATGCGCGTTTCCCACTCCGAAGGATGGGGATTCCTGGCCAGGAGCTCCGCTGCGGAAAGGACCACCCCCGGTGCGCAAAAGCCGCACTGGAAGGAGTGATGCTTGAGGAAGGCGGACTGGAGTGCCGTGAGGCCCTCCGCACCCAGGCCTTCCACCGTGACGATCTCGTGGCCGTCGGCCTCCACCGCGAGCACGAGGCAGCTGCGGACGGTGCGGCCATCCAGCAGGACCGTGCAGGCCCCGCATTCACCCATCTCGCAGCCCACCTTGGGGCTCTTGATGCCCAGGCGCTCGCGAAGCACGTCCAGGAGCACCTCCCAGGGCTCCACGTCCAGGGTGCGGGCTTCGCCGTTCAACCGGAAGGAGATGGCGTGTCTCATGGTTCTACCTCCCTAGCCCTAGATCAGGGTCGTGCCCAAGGCGGGCCCGCGTCCTTCGAGGCGCTCCAGCGCCACCGCCACGGCGCGCTGGACCATCACGCCGGTCATGTGGAGCCGGTAGGCCTTGCTGGCCCGCACATCGTCGATGGGAGAGACCTCCTCCCGCGCCACCTGGGCCACTGAGGCGAGGTGCTGCGCATCCCGAGGTCCGCCGCTCAGGAGCTGTTCCGTCCGGACCCCGCGCAGGGGCCTGGGCGCCACGGCGCCGAAGGAGACCCGGAACGTCCCCCCCGGCAGCGCCAGCAGGGCCACCGCCACCTGGGCCAGATCCTGACCGCAGGTGCGCCCCAGCTTCACGTAGGCGGCTCCCTGGGCGCCGAGGAGGGGCACCTCGAGGCCCAGTACGAGCTCTCCGGACTGCAGGGCCGTGCAGCGGGGGCCCAGGAACCAGTCGTGGATGGGAAGGCTGCGCCGTCCGGAAGGACCCGCGAGGAGGAGCCGGCCGTCCATGGCGAGCAGGGGCGGCGCCCCATCGCAGCAGGGCACGGCCGAGCAGAGGTTCCCCACGAGCGTGGCCCGGTTGCGGATGCCCATGGAGCCCATCTGCAGGGCCGCATCCACCAGCAGAGGTGCGTGCTGACGGACCAGAGGCGATTCGGCGAGCTCCGTGAAGGTGGCCAGGGCGCCGATGCGAAGCACCTGGTCGACCTGCGTGATGCCATCGAGTCCGGGCAGGCCTTTCAGGTCGATCACCGCCTCCAGATCCGGCTGTTCCCCCCGCAACCCGCAGACGAGGTCGGTGCCCCCCGCCAGGAGCCTGGCCCGCCCATTGAACCGGGACAGGAGCCCCAAGGCCTCATCCAGCGCCTTCGGTTTGTGGTAGCTGAAGTCGACGAGAATGGACATGGGCAGCTCCCTTCGATGGGGATCAGGCCGGAGGCAGCAGGGCCACGATCCGGCACATGGAACTCTCCAGCTCGATGCCGCGCAGGGGGAAGCAGCCGATCCAGGCCCGCTGATTCTTCAGCAGGTTGATATCCCCCCCCAGGTTCTCCGCGTGCACCAGGCCCTTGGGGAAGAGCTTGAGATGCATGACCTGGTAGTACGTCTCCTGGGGGAACAATTCGTCCCAGGTCTTGCCGTACCTGTCCTTGACCTTCTGCTCCGCTTCCAGGAACCGGGCGGGGTGCCAGGTCCGGATGATGGTGTTCATGGGATGGTCCGCGCTGCCGCAGTCCACGCCGATCCACTTCAGTTTCATGTCCAGGGCCCACTGGTGGAAGCTGGGATCGGGTCCCGGGTGCTTGACGAAGTACCGCACCTCGTCGGCCTCCGGCTGGTCCCAGGCGTAGCGGTTGTAGCCCGTGTTGATGATGAGGATGTCGCCTGTCTTCACGTCGACGCGGCGGGTGATCATCTCCGGGGAATAGAGGCTGTAGTCCTCCACGGCGTCGGAGATGTCCACCACGGCGCCGGGGCCGATCCACTCGGAAAGCGGCACGTTGCCGATGCTCCGGCCGCAAGGCCAGAAATGGATCTCCCCATCCATGTGGGTGCCCACGTGGTTGCTGGTGGTCATGATCTGGCCGTTGGCCCCCTGCCCCTGGTGGGCGCCGGCGATGCGCTTGAAGTACTGGAGGCCCAGGGGCATGTAGCTGGGCCAGGGCGGCGTGTGGATGCTGAGCCGCTGGGTCAGATCGATGACCCGGACCTTGTCCATGAAGTCGATGAATTCGGGGAGTTCCATGACCACCTCGGGAAAGGATGTCTACTCTAGCTCCTCGCTCCAAACCGGAGGAGGGAATTCAACCCAGGACAAAGGCTTCGAAGGCGCGCTGGAAGGGTTCCATGGGCGCGCTCAGGACCCCCGCGCCCACCTGGCCGACGCCGGGGTTCCGGTGGGCGACGCCCGTGTCGATGAAGGGCAGCACGCCCTTCTCGACGACCTTGAGGAGGTCGATGCCCACGGGCGTCCCCCGGAAGTTCAGGCTCGGGATCTGGTAGGCCCCATGCTCGGCCAGGGCGATCTCGTACATCTGGCGGGAGATGCCCAGCGCATCCTCCGGGCTGCCCCCCACGAACTGCACGATGGCCGGGGAGGCCGCGATGGCGAAGCCCCCGAGCCCGCCGGTCTCGGTGATGGCGCTGTCCCCGATATCCGGGTTCGCATCCGCCTTCGTGAAGCCCGGGAAGAACAAGGCGTCCGGCACGGGCGCGGGCCCCGTGAACCAGCGATCCCCCAGGCTCGATATACGGATGCCGAACTCCGTGCCGTTCCGGGCCATGACGGTGACGAGGCTGCTGTCCTCGATGCCGCAGGCCGCATCCAGGCAGGCCTTGCAGGCGGCCATGGCCAGGTTCAGGAAGAAATGGTCGTTGCCGTTGATGAACTCCAGGACCTGGGCGCTCCGCTCGGGATCGGCGCCGGTGCGTACGAGGGCGGGAGCGATCTGCCGCAGGAACAAGGAGGTGGCGGCCCGGTTGCGGTTGTGCACCTCGTCGCCCATGTGGAGGGCCTGGGCGATGATGGCCTTCAGGTCGATGGAACCCAGCCGCTCGAGGGCTGCCTGGAGGGCAGGATAGAGCACGTGCCCCATCCACTTCAGGCGCTGGAGGACCTCCGGCGCGTAGGCCCCGTAGCGGAGCACCTTGCCCAGGCCCTCGTTCTGGGTGGCGAAGGCCAGGTTCCCGTACGGCTCGTTGCGCACCACGAACACCGGCATGGAGGCCGAGACCAGACCGGCCATGGGGCCCACGGTCCCATGCTCATGGCAGGGCTCGAAGGCGATCCGGCCCGAGGCGGCCAGGGCCTCGGCTTCCTCGGGCGTGCCGGCCAGGCCTTCGTACAGGAGCGCCCCCATCACGGCACCCTTCATGGGGCCGCACATGCGGTCCCAGGTGATGGGCGGTCCCGCGTGCAGCAGCAGGTCCCGGCGCATGCCGGGAATCAGGTCCAGGGCGAGCCCCATGCCCACGAGCCTGGGGTGGCCCTGCAGCAGCCGTTCCATCGCCCGCGCGTTGGCCGCGTGGATCCGATCAAGGCGCGGGCCCAGGCTGCGCAGGCGCGCAGGATCCACCGATGGGGGCCGCCACGCCACCTGCACCGACGCCGCACCGGCCTGCTCCAGGCTCTGGTGGAAGGACTCCAGGCCGAGGTTCACCACCTGGAGGGGCTGGTGGAAAAGAGCCTGTATGGACATGGGCCATCTCCTCTGTCATCTACGTTCCCAAGGCATCCAGGATCCGGCGCGCCAGGCGGCACGCTTCTGCATTGCTGGCCAGCACCACGGCACCGGCCTCCTCGAGCGCCTGGATGGTGCGACGGCGCCCCTGGGGGTCGCGGTCCGTGCCGGTGACCGAGCACAGGACGGACACGCCTTGGAGGGACGTCAGCGCCGGCACCAGCTCCGAGGCCGGGTCGGGATGGGCTCCGAATCCGAGCACCACGTCCAGCAGGATCAGGGCGGTCTCGGGATCGCGCCCCTCCTCCAGGATGCGCCGCACCCGGAGGCTGAAATCCACCATGGGATGGGGACGGCCGACGGTGAATTCGTCTTCGCCGAGATCCACCACGGTGTGGCCCACGCTCCGGAGCGCGGATTCCATCCGCGTGGACCCGAAGGCCGGGGCATTGGCATGCACCTCCCCGATCCCCTTGAGGAGGAGCTGGGCCTCGTAGCAGAAGGTGCCACCGCTGAAGAGACCGCGCAGGTAGCGTCGACCGGGCGAAATCCTGGCCCGCTGGGTCCGGGCCAGCGCCTCCAGGTCTTCATCCCGGCGCTTGCGGCGGTCCTGCACCTCCCGCGTGGCGGCCTCCGGGTCCGCGCCCCGGGCCAGGGCCGTCGCCAGCAGGGCGGCGTCCTCCAGCGTCTGGGCGTGGAGGGCCGGGCTGCCTTCCAGAAGCTGGGGAGCGGCCCCCAGCAGGCAGGCCACCACGGGGATCTTCGCCTCCGCCAGGGCTTCCAGGATGCGCTGGAGGACCTCCGGATGCGGCGGCTTGGACACCAGGAGCAGGACGCTCGTGTCCGGGTCGGCCAGGAGCGCCCGGATGCCCTGCAGGAAGGTGATCCCGCCCACTTCGGCCTTCAGGTCCCGGCCACCGGTACCGATGGCCTGGGACACGCCGCCGCCCTCGTTCGCCACCAGGCTCGAGACCTCCTGGAGGCCGGTCCCGGCCGCGGCCACGATGCCAATCTTCCCGCGGGGCACCGCATTGGCGAAGCCCAGGGGAATGCCGTTCAGGATGGCGGTCCCACAATCGGGCCCCATGAGGAGCAGCTCCTTGGCCGCGGCCAGCCGTTTCAGCTCGATCTCCGTTTCGAGGGGGACGTTGTCGGAAAAGAGCATCACATGGAGCCCCTTCTCCAGGGCGCTTCGCGCGAGGTCGCCCGCGTGGCGTCCCGCCACGGAGATGAGCGCCAGATTGGCGCCGGGCAGGACCTCCAGGGCGCCCTCCAGGCTGCACGGCCTGAACGTGGCGCCGTGGGAATTGCGCTTCTTCAGGCTGGCCAGCACCTCGAACGCCCTGGCCAGTCCGGCTTCCGCGTGGGCCTCCGAATCCGCGGACACCGCCAGGAGGAGGTCCGTATCCCCCGCCTCCGCCAGCTCGGGGCACAGGAGTCCCGAGGCTTGGAGGATGGCCTTGTTCTCGGGGCTCCCCATGACCACGGCGGCATCCTGGATGCCCTCTCCCGCGAGGAGCTGCCGGCTCGCGCGCATCAGGGTCACGCTGTCGAAGTATTCGCCTTTTCGTACCTTAGCTTTCACGGCCATGGCGCCACTCCCCTTTCCAGCGTCACGTAAAGGCCCGCGGCCAGATCGGTCCCCGAGCTCGCGCCCAGCGCGCACACGGAATCCGCAGCCCGGACCAGCGCCTCGCGCCTGCCCGCGAGCAGCGCTTCCATGAGGTCCTTCAGCCGTTCGAAGGGCCGGCCCAGGCGGGCGAGGTGCAGGCCCGTGTTGCTGAAGAGGTTCCCTCCGAGCGCGGCGCGATGGACCGCCCGGATGCGGGGGCGCAATGCATGCCCGTGGATCCGCATCAGCAGGTGGAGGCCATGGAGGTGTCCGGCCAGGAAATCATCCCCGCTGGGCGTGAGCCCTGGACCGCACCCCCGCAGGAGTCGCGCGCCCTCCAGGGGATTCCCCGAAAGCAGCTGCTTTGCGCCCTCGAGCGCGCGTTCCGCGCAGGTCCTTTCGAACGCCGAATGCTGTTCCTCGTTCCGCAGGACATCCGGCGCGAGAAGGCCGGCCAGGAGGCCGCGGGAAGGGGATCCCAGGATCCGCTCCCGGAGGAGGGCAAGAAGGGGGCCGAGCCCTTGGAAGGGCGGAGCCTCCCTACTCCAGGTGCTGCGGTAGGTCGCGGATGGATGGTATCCGAGACACCGCCCATCCAGGCGAATCGCTCCGGCTTCCACCACGAGGCATTGGGCGGGAAGCCGGTCCAGCTCGTCCACCTGCACCCACAGGGGACCGGCGCCCAGCTCCGGGGTGACGAGGGAGACCAGGAACCGCCCGTTGCTGAAATTCAGCGCCTTCTCGAACCGGGAGTGGAAGGCGTACGAGCCCCTCGGAATCAGGTCTCCCGCACGAAGGCATCTCATGCGGTGTAGAACACCATGCCGTAGTGCGCCTCGTATTCGGTGCGGCGAACCACCTCGATCCGGCCTTCCACCTCCATGCCGGTCTTCGGCTTGGGGATCCGGAGCTGACCCATCACGCGCACGCCGTTCGACAGCTCGACGATGCCCAGGCCGAGGGTGGCGACCAGGTAGTCCGAGGGCAGGTTGTACACGGTGGTGAAGGTCAGCAGCCGGCCCTTCCCGGGAAGGGCCACGAGCGTGAAGTCCTTGTACTCCGTTTCCTTGCA
>CAYZND010000189.1:5600-6983 GCA_964479495.1 uncultured Mesoterricola sp. | reverse complement strand
CGCGCAAGGCCAGCGCATGCCCCAGCAGTGATAGGCCGAGGTTCGAGTACTCCGTTCTCGATCCGATGCCCCGTTGCAGTTCGAACCCATTCAGAAAGGCATAAAGGCGATTGATGGAATAGGCTTGGTCGTCGGCAATGCAATCACTCTGGAGAATGTTGTCTGGTTCCCGCGGAAGCCCCGAGGTGTGGCTGGCAAGGTGCAGGAGGGTGATCTCCTTGCCGTTCAAGGCGTGGCGCTTGACCGTCGCAGGGAGGTATTTCGCAACCGGATCCGTCAACGCGAGCTCGCCTCGGTCGCTCATATCGACCATTAGCGTGTCCGTAAGCAGCTTGGTGAGTGAACCGATCTCGAAGATGGAATCCCCATCGAGCCTCTGCCGGCTTCCACGCTCGGGTCGGCCATAGGCGACCACGCGGGTCCCGCTCGCATCGACAACGCCTACGACGATGCCCAGGTGCGTCCTGGCCCTGTCCACACGGCTCTGGAGGATGGACGTGATCTCGTCGATGGCGAAGGCCTTGGCCTGGGGGACCGATTGAGCGTGGCAGAGAGGGGTGATCGGCAACAAGCAGGCGATCGCGATCCATTTGAGCCGTTTTTTCATCGGGTTCACCGTGGTGGATTGGATCAACCTAACCTGTGATCCTCGGAATCCGAAACGGATCTGGTCAGGGGCAAGCCGTTGAGGCTGGTTGGGCAGGATCGGTCGTCGAGCCGATTATCATCGAGGATGATCCGTGCTCATTCCCTGTGAAGCCCTCCATTTCGAGGTCCCCATGCGTTCCATGACCGCTTTTGCCGAAGTGATCCAGCCTCTCGAACAGGGCCAGCTCCGTCTTACGCTGCGGAGCGTGAACCACAAGGCTCTGGAGCTGCAGGTGCGGATGCATCCGGCGCTGTTCCCGCTGGAGAACGCGATCCGTGCGGCGGTGCGGGAGGCGGCGCAGCGGGGGAAGCTGGACCTGGTCATCGAGGTGCAGGACGAGCCGAACCTGGAGCCACGGCTCAATCGCGCGCTCCTGCGCAGTGTGGCGAAGACCTGGAAGGAGGAGGCGGAGTGGCTGGAGCTGCCGGCGCTCTCGGCGGAGGCCTTCTTCCGGCTCCCGGGGGCGTGGGTGCCGCCGGCTTCGGACCTGGCGGAGCGGCTGGAGGCCGCCGTGATGAAGGGGCTCGGTGAGCTGCTGCGGGCCTGGAACGAGGGACGCCGCAAGGAGGCCGAGCGGCTCGTGCCCTTCTTCCGGACCTCCCGCGATCGCCTTGCGGAGCTGCGGGTCGTGCTCCAGGCGGAAGCGGAAGCCCAGGCCGCGGAGCTGCCCGAGCAGTACCGCCAGCGCCTGGAGCAGGTGCTGAAGGATGCCCAGCTGGCGGTACTGCTCGGGC
>CAYZND010000189.1:0-5590 GCA_964479495.1 uncultured Mesoterricola sp. | reverse complement strand
GGCCAGCTGCCCGCGGAGCGCGTGGTGGCCGAGGCCGGTGTGCTGGCGGAGCGCCAGGACGTGCGCGAGGAGCTGGTGCGCCTCTCGGCCCACCTCGACGACTTCGCGGAGAAGCTGAGGAAGGACACGCTGGGGGGCAAGGCCCTGGACATCTGGAGCCAGGAAGTTCTCAGGGAATTAAATACTTGCGGCTCGAAGTGCAAGCGCCTTGCCATGACCCGCGCTGTCATGGAGGCCAAGGGGGTCCTGGACCAGCTCCGGGAGCAGGGGGCGAACCTGGAGTAGACAAGGGGAGGGGGTTCCGTGGAACGTCGATTCCGAGCCTGGGCGCTGGTGGGAACCCTTGGCGGACTGTGCATGGCTTCCGATGGGATCGCCTTCCCCCAGGACAGCCCATGGAACCAGGACATCCGGGCTTGGCCGGTGGCTCCCGACAGCGACCGTCTCATTGCCTTCATCGGTGCTGGGCTGTCCCTCAAGGCCGATTTCGGGTCTGGGCTCTGGGAAGGTGCGCCGATCGGTATCCCCTTCACGGTGGTGTCTGGCAAGCAACCCTCCGCCGCCATCCACTACACGGCCTACGGCGCAGAGAGCGACCCGGGACCGATGCCCATTCCGGTCGATGCTCCCATCGAAGGTGGCGCGGCGGGCACCGGAGACCGGCATGTGCTTGCGGTGGACTGGGACCGGCGCCTGCTCTTCGAGCTCTACAAGGCCCGTCCGCGGCCCGATGGGGCCTGGGATGCAGACTCTGGAGCCGTGTGGGACCTGGATTCGGCCGGCTTGCGCCCTTGGGGTTGGACCAGCGCCGATGCGGCGGGGTTGCCCATCTTTCCAGGGCTGGTGCGATACCAGGAGGTGGCCAGCGGCTCCATTCGGCACGCGTTGCGCTTCACGGCACCCCGGACCCGCCGCGCCTTCGTGGCGCCAGCCACCCATTGGGCCTCCAGTGACAGTGATGCCTCGGCCCCGCCCATGGGTTTGCGGGTGCGTCTGAAGGCATCGGTGGATCTCGCTTCCTTCGGGCCACGGGTCCGCGTGATCCTCGAGGCCCTGAAGCGGTACGGGATGATCCTCGCGGACAACGGCTCCGCCTGGTACGTCAGCGGGGCACCGGATGACCGCTGGGACAATGATGAGCTACGCCAGCTTGCCAGGATCAAAGGCGCTGATCTCGAAGCGGTGGCTTCAGGCCCGGTCCATGTTCGAGTGCCCAAGGGTGCGGAACCCCTCATCCTTTCCTTCTCGGCCTTGCCCGCAGTGGTGGCTCCGGGTGAAGCCACCACCCTGGTCTGGAGCGCCAGCGGGGCCGAGCGGTTCTTCCTCGTGCCCGGTCCAGGGCTGGTGAAAGCAAACCGGATCCTGGTGTCTCCGGGCACGACAACCACCTATACGCTCACCGCCCAGGGCCCCTTCGGAAGCGCCCAGCGGCGGTTGACGGTGGTGGTCCGCTAGTCGTTGCTAGCGCAGGCGGTTGATGTCCCGCATCTCCAGCCGGGGGCGTTCGTAGCCCTCGATGGCCACGCGGAGCATGGCCCGGCCCAACTGCTCGGTGGTGGTGAGGGCATCCGGCGCGAGACGCTTCACCAGCCATACGAGCGGACAGGCGAGCGCATAGAAAACGCGGTACAGGCGTGTGCGCGAGCGGATGCCGTGGAGGGGCTGGATGAAGCCCGGGCGGAAGAGGTACACGGCCCGGAAGGGCAGGCGGAGGAGGGCGTTCTCCGTGGCGCCCTTCACGCGGGCCCACATGATGCGGCCTTGCTCCGTGTCGTCCGTGCTCTGGCCGGAGATGTACAGGAACGTCATGGCGGGGTTCAGCCGCGCCAGGGTCTCCGCGGCGGCCAGGGTGAAGCCGTAGGTGACCCTCCGGTAGTCCGCTTCCTTCATGCCCGCCGAGGACACGCCGAGGCAGAAGAGGCAGGCATCGTAGCCGGACAGCTCCGACTCGATGCAGGCGTAGTCCTGGAAGTCGCCGTGGACGAGCTCGCGGAGCTTCTCATGCGAGCGTCCGAGGGGCTGGCGGACGATGGCCAGGACGCGCTCCACGCGGGGATCCGCAAGGCACTCCCGCAGCACGCCCTGGCCGATCATGCCGGAGGCTCCGAACAGGATGATCTTCATGAAGGCTCCTGCGGTCAGTTCTGGGGCGCGGGTTCGAGACCGCCCAGGTTGGCGATGATGGGCGTTTCTTCGGCCGTCTGCCAGGGCAGATCGGGCCACCAGCGCTGGAACTGTGGATCCGTGTCCGGCTCGATGGACTCGCCCGGGCGCGGGATCACCACCGCCGTGTGCCGGCCGGCCGCGGCCACCACGCGTTCCGGGGGTTCCGTCCAGCCATGGGGCGCCAGCTTGAAGGTGCCCCAGTGGATGGGCACCAGGCGCGGTTGTAGGCCCCGGACTCGATGAGGGTCAGGTCGAAGGGGCCCAGCCGCGCGCCGATGTCCGCCAGGCCGGGGAAGAGCCCCGTATCCCCCGAGAAGTAGGCGCGGTGCGAGGCTCCGAGGAAGGCGAAGCCCGCCCAGAGGGTCTTGTCCTTGTCGAGGAGGCCCCGGCCCGAGGCGTGCCGCGCAGGCGTGCAGACGGTCTTCAGGGAGCCCACCTTGGCGGAATCCCACCAGTCGAGCTCGGTGATGCGGCTCTCCGGGATGCCCCAGGCGGCCAGGCGCCTGCCCACGCTCAGGGGCACGACGAAGCGGGTGTCCCAGCCCTTCATTCGCTGGATGGTGGTGCGGTCCAGATGGTCGTAGTGGTCGTGGGAGATCACCACGGCATCGGGCACGGGCAGCTCCTCAAGGGGGATCGGCGGTGCGAAGAAGCGCTTCGGGCCTGCCCAGCTCACGAAGGAGGCCCGGTCGCCCCAGACGGGATCCGTGAGGATCCGCGTGCCGTCGATCTCCAGGAACACGGTGGAGTGGCCCAGCCAGGTGGCCCGCAGGCCCGTGCCGGGGCGCTGGTCCAGCGCGGGCCGAGCCACGGGGATGGGCGCTGCCGGAACGGCGTGGGAAGAGGGGTTCAGGATGGCGGCGAAGGCGCTCACGAAGTCGTTCTTCAGGGGCTGGGGGTTGTGGAAGCGACCATGGTGCCATCGAGGCGAGGCGGGCATGTGGGAACTCCTGGATGGTTGAGCTGTGGAACCTGCGAGCCACCACCCTCCGGAGAGGATCGCGATGGCCGCAGACAGGGCGAGGAGACGCTTCATGAGCGGGTGCTCAGAGCGGGTAGGCCACGCCGGTCAGCGACTCCGAGACCTGCCAGAGCCGTCGCTGGTCCGCTTCGTTGCGGGACCGGGCATTCGAGGAGACCCGCTCGGGGTCGCCGACGAGTTCGAGGTAGCCGTTGGGGCCGTAGTAGTCGCTGCCGCGGACACCCGCATCCACCGCGGCCCTCAGCAAGGGCAGGGCGCCTCGCTGGGCATCGTGGCTGAGGAGCGCCGTGAAGGGCGCGAACAGGATCCGGTTGAGCCGGCTGCGGTTCGCATGCCGCTGGAGCTCCGTGCGGGCGTAGCCGGGGTGGGCCGCCACGGCCAGGGTCGCCGCTCCGGCCCGCTGGAGCCGGCGCTGCAGCTCGTAGGTGAAGAGCAGGTTCGCCAGCTTCGACTGCCCGTAGGCGGCCCAGGGGCGGTAGCCCCGCTCGAAGTGGAGATCGTCGAAGCTCATCCGCCCCATGCGGTGCGCGGTGCTGCTCATGGTGACCACCCGCGATCCCGGCACGGCCAGCAGGCACTCCAGCAGCAGGCCCGTGAAGGCGAAGTGCCCCAGGTGGTTGGTGCCGATCTGGGTCTCGAAGCCATCGGCGGTCCTGCCCCGCGGGGGCACCATCACGCCGGCGTTGTTGATGAGCAGGTCGATCCGTGGATGCCGGTCGCCGATGGCCTTGGCGGCGGCGCGGACCGAGGCCAGGGCGCCCAGGTCCAAGGGCTCGAACTCCAGGCGGGCCTCGGGGCGGGTGGCCCGAATGGCGTCCATGGCGGCGTGGGCCTTGTCGGCGTTGCGGCAGGCGAGGATGACCGTGGCCCCGCGTCCGGCCAAGGCGCGAGCCGTCTCGAAGCCGGTGCCCGCATTGGCGCCGGTGACGACGGCCAGGCGGCCGGTCAGGTCGGGAATGTGCAGTTCGCTCCAGGGCTGGGGGGTCATGGGTGGCTCCTTTGACATCTGAACAAAAAATGTCAGCAGTCTAGAAATTGACACTCGGACATTTTTTGTCAACACTTTTCTCATGGGCAGGGAAAAGGAACCTAGGGTCATCGAGGCCGCCGAGGGCGTCTTCTTCCGGTACGGCTACCGGAAGACCACCATGGGCGACATCGCTACTGCCGCGGGCATCTCCCGGCCTGCCCTCTACCTGCTGTTCTGCAACAAGGAGCGCATCTTCGAGGCGGTCCTGCGCCGCTGGTCCGCCCAGCTCCTGGACAGCATCCGGAAGGAGATCGAGGACCTGCCCGAGCCCGCGGCGAAGCTGCGCCGAGCCTTCGAGCTCTGGACCGTGCGGCCCTTCGAGCTGATGGCGGGGTCCCCGGATGCCCGTGACCTCATGTCCTGCGGCCTGGAGTTCGCCGGCGAGACCATCGAGCGCAACCATGAGGCCTTCGAGGCCCTGCTGGTCGCCATCCTCCAGTCCTTTCCTGGCCGGCGCCCGGCCCATGGTTCCAGCGCGGAACAGGTGGCCCACCTCCTGACCGTGTCCGCCCGCGGGTTCAAGGGCGCGGCCCGGGATGTAGCCGAACTGCGGGCGCTCCTCGACGGCCTGCTGTCCATGGCCGTGGCCTCCTGGACCGGCGGTTCCGCGAAGTCGTAGACCGTCCGCTCCACCGTCGTGGCATGCTTGCGGAAACCTTCCGCGAGGCCTCCATGGGCGCCGTCCTGCTGATCCTCTTTGTGCTCCTCATCCTCGCCATCGGCGTCATCGCCATCGTGGCAGTCCTGAAGAGCCACAAGAACGTCAAGGAGCGCCCCCAGACCCTCGCCCTCGCCGCGGCACCCTTGGGGCTGCAGCCCGTGGCCAATGCCGAGGCGATGGCCGCTTGGGCCTTCCAGGGCAGCATCCTCCAGGAGATGCCCAGCGTGGCTGCGGTGGTGCAGGGACAGACGGCCATGGGCCACGTGACGGTGGTGGAGACGGTGTTCTCCTCGGGCGGCCGGATCCGCCACGCCAACGTGCAGACGGTGGTGGTCTTCTACGGCACCAGCCCGCTTCCGCGCATGGTGATCCAGCCCAGCAGCCACGAATGGCCCGTCCAGGGTCTCACCGCCATCAACTTCTCCGAATCGGAGGATGAGCACCTCGCAGCCTTCGGCTTCTCCTACTCCGTGCATACCTCCGACGTCCATGCGGTTCGTGCCCTCATGACACCGACGCTGGCCGCCCACTTCAGCCATCTGGACGACGCGGACAAGGCCCCCACCATCGAGATCCTCCCGGACCGGATCCTCTACTTCATCCCCCGGAAAGAAGCCGACGCGTCCAGACTGGGCGCCTTTCTCTCCGAGGCCTTCGCCAGCGTCCAGACCCTGATGGGGGCGATGGTCCGCTAAGCCCGGATCGCGCAGTTGAAGCAGGCGAAAATAGGTTGCACCGTTTGGATCGCCTG
>CAYZND010000188.1:0-7003 GCA_964479495.1 uncultured Mesoterricola sp. | reverse complement strand
GAGGCGTCCCTCGCGCAGATCAAGCAGCTCTCGGGCCTGCTGCCCATCTGCGCCCGGTGCAAGTGCATCCGCGATGACCAGGGCTACTGGAACCAGCTCGAGCAGTACCTCAGCGACCATGCCGAGGTCTCGTTCACCCACGGCATCTGCCCGAACTGTGCCCGGGAGCTGTATCCGGAGGTGTTCGAAGGCAAGGGCTGAATCAGAATCCGTTCGCGAGGCAGCGCCGGACTTCCTCTTCCAGGGAGTCCAGCTTCGAGGGATCCGTGGCGGCGATGAAGATGGAGTCGTAGCCGGCGATGGAGCCGGCCAGGGAGGGCGGGGCCATGTTGTCCAGGGCCACGGCCAAGGCCTGGGCGGTGCCGGGGCTGGTCTTCAGGATGAGCAGGCAGGGCGGAACTTTGCGGATGGAGGTCGGAGGCACGGGCATCCGCTCCGGTGCCACCTGGCGGTAGACCCCCCGATCCTTGCGCACCTGGAGGCGGCTCAGCCGTCGGGACAGCGTGGAGACCGTGAGGTCGAAGCCATCGGCCCGCAGCAGCGCCAGGAGCCCGGCCTGATCGGTGATCTCCTGCTGGGACAGGTGGAGGAGGATGGCATCGTCCAGTCGCATGGACAGAATTTGCGTCCAATTGCGTTGAATTGCAAGGCGAGAAAGTCACAACTGAGGATTGGAAATAAGAGTGGTGTGGATTTGGGTTGACAGATGTATTCTCTGGACGCAATAGTTGCAGTATCGCAAGCAAATGTTGCGCAAATCTGCGCAACAACCTGCAAATGGGAGTCGCCATGGAGAATGCGAGAAAGCACTACGGGCTGTCCGACAAGTCCCCCCTGCTCTCCGTTCCTGCGAACCTCCGCATCCGGTGCCACCGTTCGGACTGCCTGGGCAGCACCTGCACGGACTGGCGCTTCTGCGGTCCCTCCAGCCCCTTCGGCACCTACCTGACGCACCTGCCCCACGCGTTCGTCAATGCGAGCGCCGTGGCCCAGGTGGCGCCTTCCATTCCGGCTTGAGGTTCGGCCCGTTGGAGCCCGCTGGCCGGCATGGATGCGCCTCTCGGCCCCGGCAGGACGCCGCTCCGCATCCGATGGCCATCGCTGGGCCACCGGCTCTAGACTGGGGCACACCCCTCCGCCGTGACGACAGATCGACCCTGCCTTGGCCGTCGGAAGGGACCTTCCTGCGGGCGACCGCACCGGAGGCCTGGAACCGTCCATGTGGAAGCCCTTGAGGAACGCCCTGTTCGCCGCAGCCACCCTGGCGGGCCTCGCCCTGCTGGCCCTGCGGTGGGGCGAAGCCGGATCCCAGCCGATCTCGTTTCCAACCGATGAAGCCTTTGCCATCGTGGCGAAACTCAGCGGACCCGAGTACGAGGGGCGCCTGACGGGCAGTGCCGGCAATCGCAGGGCCATGGAGGTGGTGGCATCCCGGTTCCGGGAGATCGGGCTGGAGCCCTTCGCGAACTCCGGCGATTACCTGCAGCCCTTCGATGCCTGCGTGCCGGAGCTCCGGTCCGAGCCCGTGCTCGAGATCCACGGGCCCCGTGGGGTCCTCAAGCGGTACACCCAGTACGTCGATTTCCGGGAGACCTTCGCCGGCTATGCCCGACCGGGCGATGTCCGGGGGAAAGGCCGAGCCTTCTCCACCGTGGAGGCGCTGGGGAGTCCGGCCGATCCGATCTTCCTCTACGACCACGAGGACCCGACGACCCTGGACGAGGGACCGCTGTTGCGGAACGGGATCAAGGGCGTCCTGCTGCGGACCGAGGATCGCAGGGTGACGATCAAGGGCGGCTCCATTTCCTCCCACGCGTTCGATGAGCGGCAGGGTTTCGTCAAGTTCCTGGTCAAGGGCCGTGTGATGGAGGAGATCAAGCGGTTCGCAGCATCCGGATGCACGATCCGCATGAAGAGCGACTTCACCCTGCGCTGGGTGCAGACGGCCAACGTGGTCGGCTTCCTGCCGGCGGCGGACGGCAGCGTGGACGACCTCGAGGTCGTCTCCTGTCATCTGGATCACCTTGGCCGGACCCTGGAGGGCCGCGACTACCCAGGAGCCCTCGACAACGCCTCGGGCACCGGGGTCATGCTCGCCCTTGCCCGTGCCATCGCAGGCCATCGCGATCAGCTGGGCAAGGCGTTCGTCTTCGTGGCCTTCAACGCAGAAGAGCAATACCTGGGCGGGTCCTGGCAGATCGTGAACAAGCCGCCCTTGAGACCCAGCCAGACGGAGGTGCTCAACTTCGACATGGTGGGATCCCGCGAAGAGGTCAGCCTGAAGCTGGAATCCGCCGTGATCTCAGCCCACGACGACCCGCTCGATCCGATGGTGGTTCCCGTGGAGGAGCGGATCCAGCGTATCGCGGGTCGCAGGGACATTCCGGTCGAGGTCGACCACAAGTCCTACGGCTCCGATCACGTGCCCTTTGCCGCCATGGCCATTCCGGCCCTCACCTTCATCCATTTCGCGGAAGGGGACTACCACACGACCCGGGACGACCTCCGGACCGTCAGTCGAGCACGGCTGGGGCAGGTGGGGCAGATCGCCCTGGACTACCTCCAGGAGACCGCGTTCCGGAAACCGCTCCAGGGGCTGTACGACCTGCTGGGAGGCCTGACCCTCGGAGCCGCCCTGGGAGCCCTTGTCTGCGAGGTGCTGCGCAGGCTGAGTGAGCGGCGGCGACGCTTCCTCGAGATCGCCGGATGCGCGGACCCCCGCGCGAACCGGCCCCTGCTGTGGAAGACCAACGCGATCGTTCCGTCGTGGGTCCTGGGGGCACTGGCTGTGTTCGCCCTTGCCCTGCTGTACTTCGGACCCTGGCTGGGGCGATCGGCCCTGCTGGTTCCTGACGATGGCGTCGCGCTGTCCGAGGCCATGCTCCGGCATGGGGCCGCGTCCACGGCCAACGATCGGTGGCCCAGGCCCGTGCCTTCCCGGGAGAACGATGCGATGGCGGCGTACCTGGCCACGCAGTTCGAGTCCTTGGGGCTCAGACCCTACCGGCAGAAGCCCGGCGAGACCCAGGAGAACTACTTCCTGGAAACCCGTTCCATGCTTCCCGTCCAGAAGGCCGCGCCCAGCCTTCAGCTTCTTGCCGCCGACGGAACACTCCTCCGGACCTACACGAGGGGTCGGGACTTCCTCGAGACGATCCTCGGGAATGGCGGCGGCGGACGGGCGGAAGGGCCCTATCGCTTCGTTCGCTCGGCTTACGATCTGGCTGACATGAAGGGTGCCATCGTCTGCCTCTGGCGAGCGGACCAGCAGGTTCGCGACGAGGCCCTCCTGGCCTCCTGGGGCACCCGGGCGCTGCTGGTGGAAGGGGATCCCACGGCTCCCATCGCGCCGGATTATTCGGACGAGAAGAACGGCCAGCTGCTCAAGGGAGCCACGTATCTGCGGTTCGTCGTGACCCCGGCGGTGCTCGATGAACTGGCCGCCAACGAGCGGCGCGGCGCCCGCCTGCGGGCGGAATGGCGCGTGGAGTTCGAGTGGATCTACCCAAGGACGGTCGTCGGGTGCATTCCTGGCCGCGAGGCGGGGGAGAACAACGAACTCGTCATCGCCACGGCCCTGGATACGCCGCGCGTCATGGCCGCGGACGGGAAAGGCACAGCCTTGCCCTTCTTCCTGGCCTTGGCCGAGGTTCTGGCGAAGAAGCGCCTGAAGCCCAAGCACCCCATCGTGTTCATCGCCTTCAATGGCACCCATGCCGGGAATCTGGGCTCCAGGGCCTATCACCAATCTCCGATGACCTTCAAGGAATCCCGGAAGGACCACTGGATGGGCGAAACGGAGGATTCCTACGGACTCGTGGGGAACTATGTGCTGAATGCCAACAAGGCATTCAGCCGCTTCGCGAGCGGTCGGCACGTCGTGAACCTGGTGGATGGGGCCAAGGCTGGGCCGGTCCTGGAACTGGGCAGCGAGACCCCCTTCTTCATCATGCCTGCGAGGGCGCAGGCGGCCGAACTTGCGCAGGCATCGAAGGCTCGGAACCTGCCCCTGGAGATCCGCTATGAACCGACCCAGGACGACCACCGCACCTTCGCCGATGCGGGCAACCCCGCGATGACCTTGGCGCTGCCCCCCGCCTCCCCTTCAGGCGATCCATCCACGGACATGGCCGCCATTTTGGCGCAGCTCGTTCAGGTGGATGCCGTGGCACCCAGGCCCACGCCCCTCGATTGGGTCATTCTCGTCTTCAAGTCCCTGGGGGTGGCCATCCTTTCAGCCCTGGGCTTGCGTTGGGGGGTGCGGCGCCTTGAGGCACGAAGACCCCACGCCCCGGATCCCTATGCCGAGTTCCTCAGGCGTTCGAACCACGCGGAGGAGCCGCCCCGAGGGCAGTAGTCCGGGTCTCACCCACAGATGGGGCAGCCCAGCATGGACAGGGGCTTCTCCAGGTGACAAGACGCCAACAGGGGCTCGTCCGCGAAGATCGACCGGGTCGTCCCGTCGGCCTTCACGCGGCCCTGGTGCAGGACCAGGGCGCGGGGACAGAGGTCCAGCACGAGGTCCAGGTCATGGGTGGCGATGATCTTGGTGTGTTGGAAGGCCTTCAGCAGCTCGATGAGGTGGCGGCGGCCCCGGGAATCCAAGCCGGCCGTGGGCTCGTCCAGCACCAGGATGTCCGGGGCCATGCTCAGGACGCTGGCGATGGCCGCACGGCGCTTCTCGCCGCCGGATAGCCGGTAGGGGGGCTTGTCCTTCAGGTGGAGGATCTCCACCCGCTCCAGGGCGGAGTTCACGCGAGCCTCCACATCCTCCGGCGGCAATCCCTGGTTCCGGGGGCCGAAGGCCACATCCTCCCCGACGGTGGGCGTGAAGAGCTGGTCGTCAGGATCTTGGAAGACCATGCCGACGGTGCGGCGGATGTCCCGCAGGGTCTCCTTCCGCAGCGGTACCTCGCCGATGCGCACCTCGCCGGAGGTGGGCATCAGCGCTCCGTTCAGGTGCTGCAGGAGCGTGGATTTCCCGGCACCGTTCGCCCCGATGATGGCCACGCTCTCTCCGTGATGGATCCGGAAGCTCACCTCCGAAAGCGCCTCGGTGCCGTCCGCGTAGCGATGTCCCAGGCCGAGCGCCTCGACGATGTGGTGGCTCATCGAATGCCTCCGGTCAGCAGTGCTTCGAGCAGGCGGGGCCCGTGGACGAGCCGCAGGAAGAGGAAGGCCAGGAGGCAGCCCGCGAGGAACAGGACGTCCCGGAGCCGGATGGCTGCCTGGGCCCGCCAGGGGATGTGGCCCTCGAAGCCCCGGGAGAGCATGGCCAGGTGGATGCGCTGGGCGCGGTCCCAGGTGCGCAGGAGCAGGTGGCCCGCCAGCACGCTGAACTCCCGCCAGGCAAGGCTCCGGCCGTGGGCCCGCAGCTCCCGGGCGCGGAGCATCCGGGCGGATTCATCCGCCAGCACGAAGGAATAGCGGTGGAGGAAGGCGATCTGCATGACGAAGACCCGCGGGAGTCCCAGGCGCTCCAGGGCCGCGCAGACCCCGTCCAGGCCCGTAATGGCCACCAGGACCACGGCGGCGGAGACCGTGAGGACGAGGCGGAAGGCCATGCTGGCGAAGCTGAGCCAGCCTCCCGTGATGTCCAGGGGGCCAAGCCGCAGGACCACCTGGCGGTCCAGGACCGGATTGAAGGCTCCGAGCACCAGCACGAAGGGCAGGGCCAGGAGGATGCGCTTGGCCAGATAGGCGCCCGGCACCCCCCCGAGGGCCGCCAGGACCACCGGGAAGAAGGCGAAGGGAAGGAGCGCCGAGACCTCGTAACGGCCGAAGGACGCGACCGCCACGATGAAGGCCAGGGTGGCCAGCACCTTGGCGCGCGGATCCAGCCGGTGCACTGCCGAGTCTCCGGCGCCCAGGGCATCCAAGGTGCCCAGGTCCCGGAGCCGGTCCCCGAGGTTGCCCATGGGCTAGCGCCCCTTGCGCATCTCCGCCTGGAGCTCGCGGATGGCCTGCAGGGGATCCGGCGCCTTGAAGACGGCGTTCCCGGCCACCAGCACGTCCGCCCCGGCCCGGACCAGCTCGGCGGCGTTGTTCACGCCCACGCCGCCATCCACCTGGATCATGAAGGGGGTCTGGCGCTCCGTGCGCAGGGCGTCCAGGCGGCGGATCTTGTCCAGCACACGGGGGATGAAGCTCTGGCCCCCGAAGCCCGGGTTGACGCTCATCAGGAGGACGAAGTCGAACTCGCCCGCGAGGTCCGTGAGGGTCTCCACCGGCGTCCCGGGGTTCAGCACGACGCCCGCCTTGGCCCTGGCCGAGCGGATGGCGGTGAGGGTGCGGTGCAGGTGGGGGTCGGCCTCCTGGTGGACGGAGACCCAGTCCGCGCCCTGGGCCACGAACTCGGCGGCGTAGCGCAGGGGCTCCACGATCATCAGGTGGCAGTCCAGGGGCAGGGCCGTCTCCTTGCGCAGGGCGGTCACCACGGGCAGGCCGATGGTGATGTTGGGGACGAAACGGCCGTCCATGACATCCACATGCACCACGCAGCCGCCGGCGGTCTGCAGCAGGGCCAGCGCGTCGGCGAGGCGCGCGAAGTCCGCGGACAGCAGGGACGGGGCCAGGAGGGGTTCGGCGGGGCGCAGGGACATGATGGACTCGGAAGAGGGGCCCTCGGGTGAGGCCAGGACTGGATGAGCCTCATTATCGCCCCATCCTGCGTGAATCGCGAAACCTAGGCCATCAGCCAGTCACTCACCCGTGTCACCTCCAGGAACGAGGCCTGGCGGGCCTTCCGGAAGTTCCCGGCAAGGATCGTCACGAGATCGTCCATCCTCAGAAGTCCCTTCTTGGTGAGGCTTCCAAGCGCCTGCTTGATGAAGGGGTCGTGGCTGTCTGCCAATGGCGAACTGCCAGTGGAAAAGTTGAAAACGGGTGTTCTGGTAAGCTGCATAATTGGACCAAAGCGGGTGGGCGATTATATAGATGAGGCCATTGTTTTAGGTCAGCAAATGCTACACGATGCCCGATATTTCAGAGATGACGTACACAT
>CAYZND010000187.1:0-7006 GCA_964479495.1 uncultured Mesoterricola sp. | reverse complement strand
CAGGGCGAAGTGGTTCGTGGCGACGAGCACACCTTCGCGGATGCGTTTCACCGCCCGGTGGGACGAGGCCATCTCCACCAGGGCCGCCTCGCCCACACGATCCGCCAGCACCAGGTTGAGGTTGAAGGAGAGCGGGATGCCCTCGATGACCTCCAGGGCCTCCGCCACGGTGGCGCAGCGGTCCAGCACGGTGCGGATCAGGGACCAGAACATACAGCCGCCGGGTTCCACGGGTGCCAGGGGCGCACCCCCGGACATGGAGACGCAGAGGCCGTGCTCGTTCAGGCCATCGTAGCGCCCGAACTGCAGCTCCGAGAAGCCCAGGTGGGCCGCCTGTCCCTTGATGCGGGTGAGGGCCAGGCGCATCTCTGTCATGCGGGGGTTGAAGTCGTAGTTGCGGGCCACACGCATGTGCCCGTCGGCGCTGTGGGAAGGCATCACCACCACCTGGCTGCAGGCGTTCCCTAGGAAGTCCGTGGGCGGGTTATGGCTGAAGGCGTAGTACACCACGCGCTCCGGAGCCACGTTCAGGGCGTCGGCGAAGCCCCGGATCTCCTCGTTGAGGCTGGGACAGTGGCGCTCGAAGAAGGCCAGGGCCTCCGCACCCTGGGCCGGCGTCAGCTCGCCCTTGCCCTTCAGGGGCGAGGTGAAGAACCTGGCCACCTCGGGGCTTCGGGCCAGAGCCTCGCCCTGGGCGCGGCCCGCCGTGTATGGTGTGCCCTGGATGAGGTCATGGCGAACCATGACCTGGATCGGTTTCTCGTCCATGGTGTTTCGCTCCACATGCGACGCGGTATCTGGCCCGCGCCCCTACCGCTTGAGGCTCTGGCGTTTCTGCTCGGCCATGACCTTCGCGTGCCCCTCGAGGCCGAGCTGGCGGATCTGCGCGATGCAGGCCGCACGATCCGAACGGAACACGAAGCCGAAGAGCCTGGACATGAAGTTGTTGAATTTTCGGCATTCGCGAGGATTCGTGAACTCGGTGCAGTCCGCGCAGGTCGTGATCTTCTTTTCCATGCAGCACGAACGCACCGAGCACCAGGTGGCCTTCGCATTCTCGTGGCACCCCTTGCACGTCCCCTTCAAGTAGGACCGGCAGGCTCCGCAGTACAGGCCGCAGTAGGCCACGCGTTCAGGCACCGCTTGGATCTCGCGCACGTGCGCCTCCTCTCTTTGAACCCCCGCTACAGCGGCTTCACCGGCTCGCAGATCATCACCTCGTGCATGCCTTCCGGGTCCTTGCCCGGGTCGTTGAGGGCGATCTCGAAGCAGGGGCGGTCGTCGGGCTGGTAGCCGCTGCTGGGGAACCAGCCGCCCATGAGGGCATCCCAGGCTTCGCCGTACTGTTCCGGTTTGATGCGCACGCGGGTGACGGCGTAAAGCCCGCCCGGCAGCTCCTGCTTGCCGATCTCGCCGTCCACCTTGGTGTCCGCCGCCACCGAGACGGCCACATCCAGACGCAGCTTGGCCGGCTCCGTGACCTCCGGGTTGTCGTGGTAGACGCTCAGGAACTGGGTGTCGGGACCCAGCAGGCCCCTCGGTCCAGCCCAGGTACAGAGTCGGGTGAAGAGGCCTTCGAAGAGGCTGGGATTGTTCTGGAAGGGGCCCACGTGGCGCAGGTAGGCCACGTGCATGGGGGGCAGGTGCTTCACGTCGACCTTCAAGGTCATGGTCATGGCTGTCTCCTGGAAAGGACCGACTCCATCGGTCGTGCTCCAGGATGCGTCGCGGGCGACCTCCTCCGCTTCGCATTCCTTGCGATCCATTTTGCGATTCTTGCGGTTCTTCCGCCACTCGGTGGCGGACACACCGTGGAAGGTCTTGAAGGCTCGCGCGAAGGTGGAGGAGGACGAGAAGCCGCAGTCCAGCGCGATCTCCGTGATGGTCTTGCCGGGGTTGTAGGTGAGTTGCGTCGCCGCCCGCTCCACCCGCAGGCGGAAGATGAAGTCATGCAGCGTCTCACCCATCCAGCCATGGAAGAGCCGGTGGAAGTGGTAGGGCGAGAAGCACGCCACCGAGGCCAGGGTGTCGAGGTCCATCTCCTCGCCGAGGTGGACCTGGATGTAGTCCAGCACGCGGTTGAAGCGTGCAGCATACTCCGCACGGCGGGGATCCATGGAAAGCGGCTGCGAAGGCATGTTGGAACGATACGAACAGGGACCACCCGGCGCAAGTTCCGCTAGGCTGGTGGCATGGATGCGCCCCTTTCGGTCAAACGCCTGCTGGAGCAGATCAAGGCGAAGATCGAGCCGCCCTTCGCGGCGGTCTGCGTCGTGGGCGAGGTGTCCAACCTGCGGACCTCCGGCAAGCACTGGTACTTCACCCTGAAGGAGGAAGGCGCCTCCCTTGCCTGCGCCGTTTGGGCCAGCCAGCAGCGCTTTCTCGCCCATGTCCCGAAGAACGGCGAGCGGGTGGTGGTGAAGGGCAGCCTGAACCTCTACGTGGCAGGCGGCAGCCTCACCCTGGCCGTGACCCACTGCGAGGCCGCCGGCGTGGGCGATCTTCAGGCCCGCCTGCGCCAGCTTGAGGCGGAGCTGCGCGCCGAAGGCGTCTTCGACCGGTCCAAGCGCCCCCTGCCCCGTTTCCCGAAGCGCATCGGCGTGGTGGCGGCTCTGGGCGGTGCGGCCCTGCGGGACGTGCTGGAAGTGACCCAGCGGCGGGCACCGGGCATCGACCTGCGGATCTTCCCGGCGGCGGCCCAAGGTGAGCGTTGCGTGCCCGAGAACCTGATGGCCCTCCAAGAGATCCAGGACGCGTTCTGGGACTGCGACGTGATCCTCCTGGTGCGGGGCGGCGGAAGCCTGGAGGACCTCTGGGGCTTCAACGACCCTGAGCTCGTACGGGCAGTGGCGGCGTGCCGCCTACCCATCGTCACGGGCGTGGGGCATGAGATCGACACCACCCTGGTGGACCTCGCCGCCGATCGCCGAGCCGCCACCCCCAGCCAGGCCGCCGAGCTGGTGACGCCGGATCGCGGGCAGCTCGCGGCAGAGCTGAAGCGCCGGGAGGAGGCTCTCGTGGCCCGCATGCAGTGGCGTCTGCGCGGGCTGGAAAGCACCCTGAACCTGCTGACGGACAGCGCGGGCATGCGGGTCATTCCCGAGCGCCTGGCCCGTTCGGAGCAGCGACTCGAGGCCCTGCGCCACCGCCTTTCCCGCTGTGCGCCGGACCAAGACGCCCGCCTCCGCCTGGACGCCCTGGGCAAGCGACTCCACCTCGCCCATCCCCAGCGGCGCCTGGACCAGGCCCAAGGGCGGTTTGCATTGCTACGCCAGCGCCTGCTGCATCTGGGTTCAGCCGTCGCGGGCGAGGCGGACCTGCCCCGGGTGCGCGAGGCCCAGCGCCGTCTGGTACCCGCCATCTGCCAAGTGCTGGCGGCCAGAAATCGACGCCTGGACGTGCTGGAAGCCCGCCTGGGAGGACTGGACCCCAAGGGACCGCTGCAGCGAGGCTTCACCCTGGTGAAGGACCACCAGGGCCGCCTCGTGACCTCCGCCCGGACGTTGCCACCGGGCTCAGACGTGCACCTGCAGTGGCTGGACGGGGAACGGAAGGGGACGCTCTCCTAGCGCCGCTTCAGCTTCCGTCGCGCAAGATCCACCAGGGCCCGCGACTCCGGGACACGGAACAGCATCAGCAGGGCGAGGTAGGTCAGCGCACTCACGGCGATCAAGGGGAACAACCGGAGCGCACTGCCCATGGCGCTGTGGAAGGAATAGACATCAATGGCCCGTCCACCAATCACCACGAGCAGGCCCATCAACCCGGCTGCGGTACCCATGGCCAGCCAGCCCCGGCCGACCGCTGCAAAGGGAAGGCGATGGAGGGACCGGTCCAGACGCCACACCTGGAATCCCAGCCCGATGACAGCCGCGCAGCTGTTCGCCAAGGCCATCCCGGCCGTTCCCATGGGCTTCATCAGCGCCATCGACAGCAGGATGTTCACGGCAAAGGAGATCACGGCGGCGATGGCCGGACCACGATAGTCCTTGAGGGCATTGAGGGCTTGAGTGGAGATGCGCGAGGACGCGATGAAGAGCAGGCCGATGGCTTGGAATGTAAGCGTGCTGGCCGTCCATGCGGCCGCTTCTCCGCCGAAGCGACCCGTGCGATAGATGAGGGAGACGATGGGCTCCGCCAGCAGGGCCAGGCCCACGCTGGCGGGAATCGCCATCACGGCCGTGCCGCGCAGGGCCACACCCAGGTTGTCGCGGACACCTTCCAGGTCCCCCTGGGCCGCCTGGCGGCTCATGGCGGGCAGGCTCACCGTGGCCACGCTCACCGCGAACAGCCCAAGCACCAGCTCACCCAGCAGGTTCGACTGGACCAGCACGGTCTGAGCGCCCTTGGGCAGCTGGCTGGCCAGCATCTGGCTCACGAAGACATTGATGGGATGAATGCCTGCCGCCAGGATGCCAGGGATCATCCGTCGGAAGGCCAGCCTCACGGAGGGATGCCGGAAGTGGAAGCCCCAGTGCAGGTGACCACCCAGGGCGCGGAAGGAGGGCAGGATGACGATCAGCTGAACCGTGCCCCCGACCATGACGGCCACCGCGAAGATATGGACGGCCCGCTCGGGCGCGCGCCAGGCCTCCGGCCCCAGCAGGAGGCACGCCAGGCTGAACAGGATGAAAGCCAAGTTGTAGAACGTGGACACCGAAGCGGGCAGCGCGAAGCGCCCCCGGAGGTTCAACACGGCGGCCATTCCTGCCGTCAGGCTCACCAGGGCCAGATAGGGGAACATGATGCGCGCAAGCGAGGCCGACAGGGCCACATCCGGCGCCAGAACCCTCCTCCCCACGATCACCTGCCCCAGGAGCCTCAGCTGTTCCAGTACGGGAAGGTCCGGAGCCAGGCGACCCAGCATCTGCAGCGCCGAGATGGGGGTCATGAGGAGTACACCCAGGGCACAGAGGCCCAGGAGCACCAGGCCCAGGGTGCCCATGAACCGGGCCATGAAGTCCTCACCGGCAGCCTGCCCGTCCTTGGTTTCCACCTCACTGAGGGTGGGCAGGAAGGCCGCGGTCATCGTGCCTTCCGCCGTGAAGCGGCGAAGCATGTTGGGGAGGCGATAGGCCACCATGAAGGCATCCGCGGCCCCGCTGAGTCCGAGGAAATGGGCCAGAAGGCGCTGGTTGATGACACCGGTGAGGCGCGAGATCAGCGTCATGAGACCTACGATCCCCGCGGACCGGAGCAGAGAGGGCGAGCCACCACCCTTCGCAGGCGGTGCTACATCCGGTACGGGTGTTGGGTTGGACATGAATGAGCAGGCTCCCGGATCCCCAGTTTAGCCCGCCGTTTCGGCTTCAGGCTTGCTTCGCACCGCACTCGCCGCAGAACTTCGCACCGGGGCTCAGCTTCGCCCCGCAGTCGCCGCAGAAGGCGGACTTCGTGGCGGACACCTGCGCACCGCAACCGGGGCAGAACTTCTTGCCGAGCGTGGCCGCGCCGCACTCGGGGCACTGGGCCGCCACCTGCTTGCCCTTCTCGCTCATGCGCTGGTTCTCCTCCAGGAACAGGTCGTTCGTCACCTGGGTACGCACATGCTCGGCCCGGATGGAGGACTCCTCCTCCTCGGCGATGGGGGCACACTGCTTGCACATGTTGGCGGTCTTGTTCCAGCAGGTCTGCTCGCACATCCAGTCGCCGCAGCGGCGGCACTTCCGGAAGAGGGGCTTCACCTCTTCGACGGCGGTCCTCAGAGCTGCATCGTGCTGGGGTCCGCCCACCGCCCGCTGAACCTCGTATGTGCTGTTGGCCGCCTGGCCGAACACGCCCCCCAGCAGGCTGCCGGCTCCTCGTAACAGGCTTCCCGCAACCCCCAGCTTGTTGGTCTGGAAGGACGACATGAAACCATCCCCGCAGCGCTCGCAGCGGAACTTGAACTGGAAGCCCTGGTCCGTGGACAGGTCCTCGTAGTTGTCGGTGAAATCGATGACGGGCATGTCAGTCTCCGTTCACATTCATGGATGGCGCAGGTCGGATGTCCGAATCATAGGACAGGGATCCACCGGATGAAAGCCGCAGGGGGATTCGGGAAACACGTGGCCCCCTTGCGGGGGCCTCTGGAGCCGCGAGCCGGATTCTGCTCCGCGCCGCACCGCTGGCTGGGCACGGAAATCCGGCTCCGCCGGATCGCTCCGCACGCATGCGTGCTCCGCTTTCCCACCATCCGACTGAAGCGTAGCGAAAGGAGGATAGGACCGAATCGGCGAAGCCGATTGCGGCCCCGAAGGGACGAGGACCGGAGGTCCGAGTCAACCTGCCCGCCATCGGTGATTCAAATCCGGCCAGCAGAACGTGGCCCCCTTGCGGGGGCCTCTGGAGCCGCTAGCCGGATTCTGCTCCGCGCCGCACCGCTGGCTGGGCACGGGAATCCGGCTCCGCCGGATCGCTCCGCACGCATGCGTGCTCCGCTTTCCCACCATCCGACTGAAGCGTAGCGAAAGGAGGATAGGACCGAATCGGCGAAGCCGATTGCGGCCCCGAAGGGACGAGGACCGGAGGTCCGAGTCAACCTGCCCGCCATCGGTGATTCAAATCCGGCCAGCAGAATGTGGCCCCCTTGCGGGGGCCTCTGGAGCCGCTAGCCGGATTTGAACCAGCGACCATCCGCTTACAAGGCGGGCGCTCTACCAGCTGAGCTATAGCGGCGGTAGGGTTTCAGCATACCATCCCTCGACGGCCTCCCCTGAGCGGAGTCGACTTGCGGCACGCGGGAGGGCGGTTTAGCTGGACTTGCGCTGCCACAGGAAGGGGTTACCTTCTCAATACGAAGCCCTCGGAGGCCGCTTGGAAACCAGAAAAAGCCACCGTTCGCGCCCGCTCCCTGGAATCCTGGCCTTCCTCCTCGGGGCGAGCTTCTCGGCGTCAGCCAGCGGCGCGGCGGCACTCAGGGCAGTCACCCTGGAATACCCCCCCTACGAATTCTCGGAGGGCCCCGAGATCCGCGGGATCGCGGTGGATATCGTCCGGGAGGCCTTCCGGCGGATGGGCAAGGAGC
>CAYZND010000186.1:0-7006 GCA_964479495.1 uncultured Mesoterricola sp. | reverse complement strand
CGGCACCACCGCGTGGACCTCCTGGCCGAAGTGAATGCGGTCGACGGCGTGGGTCGCGCCGCCCAGGGCCCCTTCAAGGAAGGCACCCCCGGCAACCAGATCGGCGGCTGGCTGGGCGGCGAGCCCATCCCCGTCAAGGCGATCCTCCTGAAGCAGTGGATCTACGCCGTGAAGCAGGCCCCGGCCGTGTTCCCCGAGTTCAAGCTGGAGGACCTCGAGGAGGGCAAAGCCCAGGTCACGTTCGTGGGGACTGACCTCCGGGCCATCGCCCGCTGGTGCATGCAGTTCGGCGACGGCATCCAGGTGCTGGAGCCCCAGCGCCTCATCGACCGTATCAAGCAGGTGGGTGTCACCTGGGCCGGCAAGCTCGTCCAGGCACCGGCACCCCAGCCCAAGCCCGCTCCCGAGCCGGCGCGCGCCGAACATCCCCGCAAGACGGAGCATCTCCGCCATGAGCGCGAGCACCATGAGCCCCGCGAACATCGTGAGCATCGTGAGCGCCCAGAGCACCGTGAGCCCAAGGAGACCGCGGCGCCCAAATCCAAGTCCGGAAAGATCGAGATCCGCTTTGACCGGCTGTAGCCTTGGATCGAATTCTTGACCAGTCTAATCAAGAACCCTACACTGGGCCCTGACCCACTGGAGGGGAGCTCCTCTTGAAGATTTCAGCCCGCGGCAGGTATTCGATGCAAGCGCTGTTCGATCTGGCCCACCACAGCCACGGTCAGCCGGTGCCCCTCCACCTCATCGCCCAGCGCCAGGACCTGAGCCTCCCCTTCCTCGAGCAGATCTTCAACAAGCTGAAGAAGGCGGGCATCGTGGCCAGCGTCCGCGGTCCCAAGGGCGGCTACATCATCACGCGTCCCTGCAACCAGGTCACCGTGGGGGATGTGCTGCGCCTCACCGACGGCAGCTTCTACGCCGTGGCCCGGGAGGATCCGAAGACCGCCAAGTCCGCCCTCAAGGCCGACTCGAAGATGAACAACCTGCTCTGGAAGCAGCTCTCCGACCACATCACGAACTTCATGGACACGATCACACTGGCGGACCTCTGCGTGGAGAGCGCCAGCAACACCTGCCCCAACTGCACCTGCCCCGGCTACACCCATGAGCTCGAGGCGGACCTGAAGAGCGGGCACCGCAAGCCCCGCGGTCCCATCGCCTGAGCCCGGTGCCGTGAGCAATCCCTGTGCCCTGCCCAGCCTGGCTGCGCCTCCCACCGAAGCGGACCTGAAGACGCTCCCCAAGCTGGAGGAGCGGATCCGCCGCAAGGTGGGTGTGTGCGTCACGGAATACGAAATGATCCAGGAGGGGGATCGGATCCTCGTGGGCCTCAGTGGCGGCAAGGACTCCTGGGCCCTTCTCGACGTCCTCGAGTCCCTGCGGCGCCGGGCGCCCATCCGCTTCGAGGTGCATGGGGTCACGGTGGATCCTGGCTTCCCGGGCTACAACCCGGATCGCATTGCCGAGGTGTGCGAGCAGAAGGGCATCCCCCACGAGATCCTCGGCGCCCCCATCGACACCCTGGTCCGAAGGAAACCCGAGATCACGCCATGTGCCATGTGCTCCCGGCTCCGCCGAGGTGTCATCTACTCCTACGCGAAGAAGCAGGGATTCACGAAGATCGCCCTGGGCCACCACCTGGACGACCTCATCGAGACCCTGCTCATCAACCAGTTCTTCGAGGGACGGCTCTCCACCATGCCCCTGAAGCTGGTGAGCGACGATGGCGCGAACACGGTGATCCGGCCCCTGGGCACCTGCGAGGAGGAGGACCTGCGCCGCCTGGCATGGCTCAAGGGCTATCCCATCGTGCCCTGCGGCTGTCCCCTGTGCGGGGCTTCCGTGCTCGAATCCCGCCGCGCCCAGATCAAGGCCCTGGTGGCCGACCTGCGCAAGAGCATCCCGGATCTCAAGTTCTGCCTGCTCAAGGCCATGAAGAACGTGAAGACCAGCCACCTGCTGGACAAGCACCTGCTGGCGCTTCCGCGAGAATGGGCGAAGTGACCGGCGCAAGCTGGTAGCCTAGTTCCCGGAGCTGCGACCCCCATGAAACCGATGACCCAAGCCTGGGCTGTGAAGGCCGAAGCCGATTTGGCCACCGCCGAGCGCGAAGTCAAGGTGACGGAGGACCCCAACTACGATGGCGTGTGCTACCACGCCAAGGAGTGCGCCCTGAACTACCTGAAGGCGCGGCTCGAGGAGGCGGAGATCCCCTTCCCCATCACCTCCCATCTGGTGGTCCTGCTGGAGCTCTGCCTGGAGCTGGAGCCCGGGTGGGAGTCCTTCCGGGAGAACCTGCGGTTCCTGACCACGGCCGCCAACCAGAGCCTGGAGCCGGAGTCCCACACCAACCGGAAGACGGCCACGCAAGCCGTGGAGATGGCGCGGGGCTTCCGGGATGAAGTGCGGACCGGGCTCGTGCGCGCGGCTGCGGCGGCCCAGGAAGTCTGAAGGGTTCCGGATCCTGCGGAGCAGGCGTGAGGTGTCGTTGACCAGCCGTTTCCTCCCCCACATCCCCACACACCGGAGAGGACTGGTCTACATCGCCGTGGCCGCCCTGCTGTGGAGCTCGAGCGGCATCTTCATCAAGGTGCTCACGCTGACGGCGTTCCAGATCAGCTTCTTCCGCTCCCTGGTGGCGGCCGCGACCATCGTGACGGTCCTGCGCGTCCAAGGGAGAAAGCCGGAGTTCCACCTGCGATGGGTCGATGTGGTCTGTCCGCTCTGCTATGCCCTGACGGTGATCCTCTTCGTCACGGCCACCAAACTGACCACGGCGGCCAACGCCATCTTCCTGCAGTTCACGGCCCCGATCTACCTGCTGTTCCTGGAGCCTTGGGTCTTCAAGCGC
The DNA here is from genome assembly GCA_964479495.1 of uncultured Mesoterricola sp. GTDB lineage: Bacteria > Acidobacteriota > Holophagae > Holophagales > Holophagaceae > UBA1801. Next base: position 4,152 of record CAYZND010000186.1, on the reverse strand, counting down.
CCCATCGGACGCCAGGACATCCTGGCGGTGGCGATCAGCATGGGCGGCATGGCCCTCTTCTTCGCAGGCCACCTGGAGCTGGGCGGCCTGATCGGCAACCTGCTCGCCATCCTGTCGGGCCTGTGCCTGGCCACCTTCTCCATCCTGCTGAAGTGGAAGCGGACCGCCCATCCCCTGGAGGACCCCATCGGGGCCATCATCCTGGGCAACCTCACCGTGGGACTGCTCTGCCTGCCCTTCGTGCTCCCGCTCCACCTGAACCTGGGACAGGCGGCTTCGCTGCTCTACCTCGGGGTCTTCCAGCTGGGCTTCAGCTTCATGCTCTTCACGGCAGGACAGCGCTACGTGTCGGCCACGGCAGCCGCCATCACCAGCATGCTGGAGGCCGTCATCAACCCGCTGTGGGTCTTCCTGGGCATCGGCGAGAAGCCCTCGCCCTTCGCGACCGTGGGCGCGCTGGTCGTCCTGGCCGTGATCCTCTGGTACAACGTGCGCGGGACCGATCAGCCTCAGGCGGTCTGAGCGGCCACCCAGGCCTGCCCCAGCGAGATGGCCCCATCGTTGGCGGGGAAGGCTCGCGGAACATGGACGTTGAAGCCCGCATTTTGGAGCCGGTCCTGCGTGAGGCTCGTGAGCAGGGCATTCTGGAAGCACCCCCCGCAGAGCACCACGTGCCCGAGGCCCGCACGGGTCGCCCACGCGAGGGCGAGGTCCGCCAGGGAGGCATGGAAGCGGCGCGCCATGACGCCTTGACCCACCCCCGCGCCGAGATCGGCCAGGATGCCGGCGATGACGGGTCCAGGATCCGCAATCCAGGCATCCCCCCCCATGACCTCCCAGGGATAGCTTCCACAGGGCTCAGTGGACTCGGCCGCGAACTCCAGCTCCATGGCCGCCTGCCCCTCGAAGCCGCGAGAGGCGCGGATCCCGATCAGGGCGGAGGCCGCATCGAACAAGCGGCCGATGCTGGAGGTTCGGGGCGTGTTCAGCCCCCGCTCGAGCATGGACTGGAGCAAGGTTCGCTCGGAGGGCGTGTAGAGAGCCTCGATCCCGGCCAGGGCCTCGGCGGCCTGCAGTTCCCATAGCAGACCGGCGGCGCTGCGCCGCGGTTCCTTCACAGCCTTTTCGCCGCCGGGCAGCGGGAAGGTCCGCAGGTGGCCCAGGCGCTGGAAGCCCTGGGTGTCCACCCGCAGCGCTTCGCCACCCCAGACCGTGAGATCGCCTCCGAACCCGGAGCCGTCCCATGCAAGCCCCAGCACGGGCTCCTGCAGCCCAAGCTCCGCCATCACTGCGGCCACATGGGCGTGATGGTGCTGCACACGGTTCAAGGGTGTCCCCCATTCCCGGGACAGGCGCTCGCCGAGTCTCGTCGATGCGTAATCAGGGTGGAGATCGCAGGCCAGGATCGCGGGTTGCGTGTCGAAGAACCTCAGCAGGTCCTCAACGGTCCGCTCCAGCAGCTGGGCCCCCTGGAGGCTGTGCAGATCCCCCAGGTGCTGGCTCACCACGGCCTGGCCCCGGTGCAGCAGGGCGATGGTGTTCTTCTGGTGTGCCCCCAGGGCCAGCACCGGCGGCGCCTCCAGCGGCACGGCATGGGCGAGGGGCGCATAGCCCCGAGCCCTGCGCAGGAGCGTGAGCCCACCGGCATCCACTCTTGCCACGGAGTCGTCCACGGGACGCAGGATGGGTCGGTCATGGACCAGGAAGGCATCCGCGATGCCTTCCAGACGCTCGAAGGCGTCAGCTTCCTCGATGGCCATGGGCTCTTCGGAGAGGTTGCCGCTGGTGCAGATCAGGGGCCGCCCCACTCCGGCCAACAGCACTCGGTGGAGAGGCGTGTAGGGAAGGAAGGCACCCAGCTTGGGATTGCGGGGAGCCACGGAGTCGTCGACCACACCGCCAGACGTTCTTTCCAGCAGCAGGATGGGGGCTTCCGGCGAACGGAGGAGTTCAGCTTCCTGGGCATTCACCCGGCAGTCCCGCTCCAGCGCTTCCAGGGAAGGAAACATCACCGCGAAAGGCTTTTCCTCCCGCCGCTTCCTGGCGCGCAGCTTCGCCACCGCTTCGCGGGAGGTCGCATCCACCAGCAGCTGGAAGCCGCCCAGCCCCTTGAGGGCCAGCACACCGCCCTCGATCACGAGTGCGGCCGCCTCATTCAGGGCCGCCTCACGAATCCCGCGCTCAGATCCATCAGGGGACCTCAGGCTGAGCTGAGGACCGCAGACCGGGCAGGCCACGGGCTGGGCATGGAAGCGGCGATCCAGGGGGTCCTGGTACTCCCGCAGGCATTCGTCGCACAGGAGAAAGTCCCGCATCGAAGTGCGCGGACGGTCGTAAGGCAGCCCGGCGATGATCGTGTAGCGGGGCCCGCAATACGTACAGTTCGTGAAGGGGTAGCGGTACCGGCGCTCGCCCGGCGTGTCCATCTCCTTGGCACACTCGGGACAGGTGGCCAGATCCGCGGGCACCGAAGGACGCGTATCCACGCTGGCCGCGCTGGCCACGATCTCGAAACGGGACCCGGCGGCACTCTCCGGGAGGCTCCGGGTGGTAACCCGCTCGATCCGGGCCGGCGCGGGCTTCTCGCGCTCCAGGGACACCAGGAAACCTTCGAGGTCCGTTTGAGGACCCTGGATCTCGATCTCGACCCCATCCGGCCGGTTGCGCACCCAGCCGACGAGGTGGTGCTGATGGGCGATGCGGAACACGAAGGGCCGGAAGCCCACGCCCTGGACCACGCCCTGCACCTGGATGCTCAGCCTGGGCACGGGAACTCCCGGTCCGCGATGAGGCTCATTTCCGTTCCAGCTGCGCTTCCAGCTGGGCGATGCGCTGGCGCAGCTCCGCGATGGTCTCTTCCTTCGCCTGGCGCTGCTCCCGCGCTCCCGATTCGATCCAGTCGATCCACTCCTGCAGGTTCTCTCCGGTGGTGGCAGAGAGTTGCATGACCCGGAGTTCCGGGTTCACGTTGCGGGCGTGGCGGATGCAGGCTTCGACATCGAAGGTCACGTAGGGTAGCAGATCGATCTTGTTGAGGATCATCAAGTCCGCGGCCGCGAACATGTCTGGGTATTTGAAGGGCTTGTCCTCCCCCTCGGTGACGGAGAGGATCACCACCTTGTGGGCTTCGCCGAGGTCGAACCCCGCCGGGCACACAAGATTGCCCACGTTCTCGATCATGAGCACCGAGTTCTGGCGAACACCCAGCTGTTCGACGGCATGCCCAACCATGTGGGCATCCAGGTGGCAGCCCTTGCCGGTGTTGATCTGGATGGCCGGGACACCGGTGGCGCGGATCCGGTCCGCATCGAAGGTGGTCTGCTGATCCCCCTCCACGACCGCGATGGCCACGCGCTCCTTCAGCCGCTCGATGGTGGCCGTGAGCAAGGTGGTCTTGCCGGAGCCAGGGCTCGAGACCAGGTTCAAGGCGAACACGCCTTCGTCGTGCCACTTCTTGCGGTTTTCGGCGGCGAACGCATTGTTCTTGGCCAGAAGGTCCTGCTCCAGCTGGATCATCCGTCCCTCGCCTTGGCTGTGGTCGTGGCCGGCATGAACATGAGCATGCCTCCGGATGCCACGGAAGGTGCCCACTCGATGGGTATGCGCATGATCATGATGACCTTCGATCCGCGCGCCATCCCCGCCACATCCACACGTGGTACACATCACCCGCTCCCTCTAGCTGTGCCATTGGATGCCGCGACCACGAGGATCCGATCGTGCGACATGCCCACCTCGACTCTAGCGCAAGGAGGCTGAACCCCACCCCGCCATCCTCGCCAGGAGCACCCCAAAAGAGAGGAGCCTCCCTACCGTTCCACCAACAGAACTAAACGCTAATTGCAATTATCAGGCTCACCAAACGCATCAATCGTTACTTTCCATTGCCACCACTTGAACCACACGATCAGTCCTGCACATCAGCATAATTATGGACAAATCAATCCCGAAATAGTGATCTAGAGCACTGGAGTCGAATGACTAATTATTTAATAACAACGTTATTCGTTACATTTTTCACATTGTGATTCAAGCGACATTTTCAATGTTTTCCAGATATTACGTTGTTTTGATCTCTATTGATTCATTTTTCAGCGAGATGTCGTATTTTTTTCCACTCTTCAAATTCTGTGTAACTTTTTCGCCGTTCCG
>CAYZND010000185.1:0-7098 GCA_964479495.1 uncultured Mesoterricola sp. | reverse complement strand
TGCTGCGGGCGGCGGTTTCCGCCACACTGCTCTCGGCCCTGAGCCTTCAGGCCCAGAGCAAGGAGCTGGTGATCTACGCCTACGACTCCTTCGTCTCGGAGTGGGGACCGGGGCCCAAGGTGATCCCGCTCTTCGAGAAGGTCTACAATTGCAAGGTGACCCTCGTCTCCAAGGGGGATGCCGGGCAGGTCCTCTCCGCCGCCGTGCTGGAAAAGGCTGCTCCCAAGGCGGATGTCCTGATCGGTCTGGACAACAACCTGGTGGGCAAGGCCATCAAGGCCGATGTCCTCCAGCCTTATACGCCGAAGAACCTCTCGATGATCGCCCCCGGCCTGGACTTCGATCCGACCCACCACCTGCTGCCCTATGACTACGGCTACTTCTGCGTGATCTGGGACAGCCAGAAGCTGGCCAACCCGCCCAAGACGCTGGCGGACCTCGCAAAGCCTGAATTCGCCAAGAAGCTCATCCTGATGGATCCCCGCACCTCCACCCCTGGCCTGGGCTTCCTGGCCGCCGTCGTGGCGACCCAGGGTGAGAAGTGGCCGGCATTCTGGAAGTCCCTCAAGCCTTCCATCCTCACGGTCACCAGCGGCTGGGACGCGGGCTACGGCATGTTCACCCAAGGCGAGGCCCCGCTGGTCATCAGCTACACGACGAGCCCCGCCTACCACGTGGAGAACGACAAGACGGACCGGTACAAGGCCCTCGTCTTCCCCGAAGGCCTGGCCATGCAGGTGGAGGGCGCCGGCATCGTGAAGGGCGCCAAGCACGCGGATCTGGCCAAGGCCTTCATCGAGTTCATGCTGACCCCGGCCTTCCAGAACGAGCTGCCCCTGACCCAGTGGATGTACCCCGTGAACCCCGCCGTGAAGCTCCCCGCCTCCTACAGCGCCGCTCCCAAGCCGACGAAGATGCTGAAGGTCGATCCGGCATCGCTGGAGAAGGCCCTGGCCCAGTGGGCCGACGTCGCCGCGAAGTAGCTCCATGCGCTGGGGGAAGCTGGTCCCGGAGTGGGCGGTCGGCGGAAGCAGGATCGGTCACGTGGTCGTCCGGACCCTGCCCTGGCTGCTGGTGGCCCCCCTTTTCCTCGTGCCCTTCGGGGCCGCCGTCCTCGGCGGCCCCTTGGGTGCCCATGCCGGCGGGGCCTCCGAAGGGATCCTGACCACCCTCCGCAGCCCGGCCATCCTCGCCTCCCTCCGCTTCAGCCTGCTCCAGGCCCTGGTCAGCACCCTGCTGAGCCTGGCCCTGGGACTGCCGGGCGCCTGGCTCCTCTCCCGCTACCGCTTCCGGGGACGACGCCTCTACGCGGCCCTGAGCGGCATCCCCTTCGTCTTCCCGCCCGTGCTCTTCACCCTGGGCTTCGTGCGGGCCTGGGGGCGCAACGGCCTGGTCAACGCCGGCCTCATGCGACTCTTCGGGCTGGAACAGGCTCCCCTCGACTTTGCCTATTCCTTCTCCGGCGTCGTCATCGCCCACGCCCTGCTGAACTTCCCCCTCGTGGTGGCCATGGTGGGGGCGGTCTGGAGCCGCGCCTCCCGCACGCCCGAAGACGCCGCCCGCTGCCTGGGCGCAGCGGAAGGCCGGATCTTCGCGACCATCACCCTGCCCTCCATCCTCCCCGGCATCGCAGCGGCGGCATCCCTCGTCTTCCTCTACTGCTTCATGAGCTTCGCCATCCCCCTGACCCTGGGCGGAGGTCCTGACTACGCGACCCTGGAGGTGTCCATCTACGCGGCTGTCAGCGGAGAACAGAACTTCGCCCGCGCCGGGACCATCGCCCTGCTGGAAGGCTGCTGCGCCATCGGCGTGCTGGCCGTCTACTCGCTTCTCCACGCCCGTTCCGTGTCGGCCACCCTGGATGCACCCGGCGAGAAGCTGCCTCTGTCCACGCTGCGCCGTCCCACCCGGCTTCTGTCGATCCTGTGGCTTCTCCTGAGCGGAGCCCTGGCCCTCTCCCCCCTGGGAGCGCTCGTGGTCTCGTCCTTCACGAAGCTGGGCCGCTGGGGAAGCGCCCCCACCTTCTCCGTCGAGCCCTATGTGAAGACCTTCACGGATCCGGGCAGCCTGCAGGCCATGGCGGACTCGGCGCTCCTGGCCCTGGCCGTCGCCATCCTGGGTGTGGGCATCGCCGTGCTGCTCCTGATCGGCGAGGGGCGGGAGGGCCGGACGGGCCTGCGGGGCATCTTTTTCGCCCTGCCCGTGGCGCTCTCCTCGGTGATGCTCTCCCTGGGGTACCTGATCCTCTTTCCCCTCGGAGCCGGTGTCGCGGCACTGGCCTTCGTGCAGGCCACCGCTGCCTACCCGCTGGCCTGGCGGACGCTCACCGCGGCCCGATCCCGCATCCCGGCGGGGCTGGATGAAGCCGCAACCCTCCTCGGCGCGAGCCGCCCCAGAGTCCTGGCGACGGTGGACCTGCCCCTTCTGCGACCGGCCCTGCTCTCCTCCCTGGCCCTCTGCGCCGCCATCAGCCTGGGGGAGATCAATGCGGCCCTCATGCTGAATCCCACGGACTTCCCGCTGCTGGGCCTGCGGGCCTACCGCCTGATGGGGAGCTACCAGTACCCCGTGGCCTGCGCCCTCGGTGTGATCGTCTGCCTGTGCGCAGGCCTGGCCTTCGCCGCCGCCGACCGCTTCTCGGAGGCACGATGAACCCGGATTTCCTCCGCATCGAAGGCGTCCGCAAGGACTATCCGGATTTCTCCCTCGACATGAACCTCGCCTGCGGCCGGGGTGAGATCGTCGTGATCCTGGGTCCCTCCGGCGGCGGCAAGACCACCTTCCTCCGGATCATCGCGGGCCTCATCGCGCCGGACCAGGGCCGGATCCTGCTGGAGGGACGCGACATCACGCATCTGCCCCCGCAGCAGCGGGGCGTGGGTCTCGTCTTCCAGGACTTCGCCCTCTTTCCCCACTACAACGTGGCTGGCAACGTGGCCTATGGCCTGAAGGCGCGACACCCCCGTCCGGCGGCCCAGGAGATGAACAGCCAGGTGGAGACCCTTCTGGAGCGGTTTTCCATCGGTGCCCTTGCGCAGCGACGCATCGACGGGTTGTCCGGAGGCGAACGCCAGCGCGTGGCCCTGGCCCGGGCCCTGGCGGTGAGTCCGGGCCTCATGCTCTTCGACGAGCCCCTGGGTTCCCTGGACGCCAACCTGCGCAAGGAACTGCGCAGCGAACTTCGAATGCTCCAGCGGGAGCTTGGCTACACTTCCATCTCCGTCACCCATGACCAAGAGGACGCCCTGGCCGTGGCTGACCGCATCGTCGTGGTGCGTGATGGCCGGGTGGTTCAGGCCGGCACCCCGGAGGAGATCTACGCCCGGCCCAAGACTGCCTTCGTGGCGTCCTTCTTTGGCGACGCCAACCTGATCCCCTCCCCGGACGGCCTCCGGCTCATCCGGGCGGAGGACGTCCAGGTCGCTCCCGGCCAGGATGCCCGCGACCCGCTGACCCTGGATCTGGTCGTCCACGATGTGGAATACCGAGGCCGGGACTACCTGGTGAAAGGCACGCCTGCGGCCCCCGGGATGACCACCCTCAGCCTCCGCATGCCGTCCCGACCGCACCTGGGGGAGATCCTGTCCGTGCGGCTTCCCCTCGAATGCCTCGTCCCCATCGAGGACGACCGTGAGTCGATGTGACGATACACCGTCGAGGCCTCTCCCTTACCGTTCCCCTGCGGGTGCGCGATGCTTGGCGGCCTGCGACATGGCGCGCACGGCCGGGTGCTTGATCGTCCGCTCCAGGCTGATGGCATAGATCTGCTCCTGGATCCCGGTTGCGACCCCGACTTCCCTGACCTGGTACTGCCTCTGCAGCTCCTGCGAGATCACCTGGGGCGCCGCGAAGAACCCGACGCCGGCCTGCCCGAAGGATTTCATCAGGGCACTGTCGTCGAACTCCCCTTCCAGGCGTGGGTGCAGCCCCAGTGACGCGATCCACCCATCGAGGCGGCGCCTCAAGGTGGCCCCTTCACTGGGCAGGAGCAGCGGGGCTCCGTTCAGGCACGCGGGAAATGGCGCCGGGTGCTTCCTGGCCAGGCGAGCGGTCGCGAAGAAGCTCACGCCGTACGTGGCCAGGAGGTGATTGTAGGCCTTGATCCGCGCGGGCGGCTTCATGGGGGAATCCACCAGGACCAGGTCCAGCTGATGGGTGACCAGGTCCGCCATGAGCCGCGCTGTCTTGTCCTCCCGGCACACCAGCTTGAGGGGTTCGGGAACCGTGAGCGCCGGTTCCAGGAGGCGATGGATCATGAGCTTGGAGAGGGCATCCGAGATGCCGACGGTGAACCGGAGCTGCTTTCCTGCGGGCCTCCCCTGCAGCGTCTCCAGCATCTCCTGACCGAGCCCGAAGATTTCCTGGGCATACCGGTAGACCAACTGTCCCGTGTCCGTGAGCTGGAGGCCTCGCCCCACCTTGACGAACAGACGCTCACCCAGCGACCTCTCCAGCGTTCTCATCTGGGCGCTCAGCGTGGGCTGGGACAGGTGGAGCACTTCACCCGCACGCGTGACGCTGCCCTCCCGCGCGATGGTCCAGAAATACAGAAGGTGGTGGTAGTTGAGCCATTCCATCGGCTTGATCATAGAATATTTCTATCGTTTAAGATGTTTTATCTGGTTTTTCAAACAGCCTGTCCACGCTATATTTCCGAATTCGGCTGCGTCGGGTTTCACCCTTCCCCGCCGGAAGGCTCCCGGAGAACCGCCCGCTCCCGGTGAGTCTTCCCTTTGCGGAGATGCCCGGAACGGCCAGCAGCGGAGGGATGCATGTGGAACAACGTGGCTGGCTGCCCCCAGGGACCTTGCGATGAGCCCTGACGGTTCGATGCGTCCGCCCTTGATTTCCGGCACGGAACCCGATGGGATCCGCCAGGCGGCTCGGATCCTGCTCGAAGGCGGCGTGGTGGGGATCCCCACGGAAACCGTTTACGGCCTGGCGGCGAACGCCCTCGACCCGAACGCCGTGGCCAAGGTGTTCGCCCTGAAGGGGAGACCGCGGTTCGATCCGCTGATCGTACATGTGCCGGCCCTGGCGTCCGCCGTGGAGCTGGCCTCCCGGTTCCCAGTCCAGGCCCGCAGGCTTGCGGAACGCTTCTGGCCTGGCCCGCTCACGCTGGTCGTGGACAAGGCTCCGTGCATCCCGGACATCGTCACGGCCGGGCTTCCCCGAGTGGGGTTGCGCGTCCCGGCCCATCCGGTCGCCCAGGCCCTCCTGCAGGAGGTACGGATCCCCCTCGCCGCGCCCTCGGCCAATCCCTTCGGGAAGACCAGCCCCACGTCCGCCCACCACGTCTGGTCCGATTTCCAGGGCCGTGTGCCCGTCGTGGACGGCGGCCTCTGCGCCCACGGCATCGAGTCCACGGTCGTGCTCGTCCCGGGAGATGGCGCTCCCCCGCTGCTGTTGCGCCCCGGGGCGGTGTCCCTGGATGCCCTTCAGGACACCGTGGGCACGGTGCTCCTGGCCGATCACGAGCAGGCCCTGCGGCCCCCGTCGCCGGGCATGCTGGCCCGGCACTACGCGACCGACACCCCCCTGCATCTCGACCCGCAGGAGCTTCCAGGCCAGCGGCTGGGCTGGTTGGGCCTGGGCCTTCCGGAGTCACCGGAACGCTTCGCCGTGATCGAGTCGCTTTCGCCTCGTGGCGACCTCCTGGAGGCGGCCTCCAACCTGTTCGGCGCCATGCGGCGCCTGGACGCCGCGGGCTTGGAAGCCATCTGGGCCGAGAGCGTTCCGGACTCAGGCATCGGCCGGGCCATCAACGACCGATTGCGGCGGGCCAGCGCCCGGACCGCGCCATCCCCATAGGAGGAGATCATGAAAGAAAAACCCCTCGTCGGCATCCTGATGGGCTCCCGATCGGACTGGGAGACCATGTCGGAGGCCGTCCGGATCCTGGCGGAGCTGGCCATCCCCTGCGAAGCCCATGTGGCGAGCGCGCACCGGACCCCTGGCAAGGTGATCGACTACTGCACCTCGGCGGAGCAGCGGGGGATCCAGGTCATCATCGCCGCCGCGGGCGGAGCCGCCCACCTGGCGGGCGTCTGCGCCGGCCAGACCCATCTTCCGGTCCTGGGCGTGCCCATGAAGGGCTGGGCGCTGGACGGGTTGGACTCCCTCCTCTCCACCGTGCAGATGCCTTCCGGAATCCCCGTGGCGACCTTCGCCATCGGGAAGGCCGGAGCTGCCAACGCCGCCCTGTTTGCCGCCGCCATCCTCTCGCTGAGTGCACCTGGGACCAGGGAGGCACTGCTCGCGCGGCGCCGGGAGCAGACCGAGAAGGCCCTCGCCTCCGATAACATCTCCTGGAAGGATGAGGGGCTCGCGACGAGCTGACCGGGAGAGCCGAGGTCGTCGCGTGAGGTCCCCCGGACCCAAGCACAGGAATCCGACTCCTGTTGCGAGACGCCTCAAGGGGATGCATCGCCAAGCCAGGCCTGTGTCCCCTCCATTTCCCGAATGGGATGGCCTGCATCCGCGGGTCCACAGGCGTTACCCTGTGGGCATGTGCCGCCGCAGGGGCTGACCCACAGGTGCGCTTGAGGGGAGAGGCCGGGCTTGAAGCGTGACATCGGATGGGCCTGGACCAACGTGGCAATCCTATCTCTGCCCTTGGCATGGCTGGCTCGACTGGGAGGCTTTCCCGCAGCCTTCCTGCTGGGCCCCATGGTGGGGGCCATCGCCTATGGTCTTTCGGGCAAGGTGGCCCTGCGGGTCCCCCGTCCGCTCTTCGCCGCCGTCCAGGCTCTCCTGGGTGTCGCCATCGCGCGCTCCATCACCGGGACGTTCCTGGACACGATGAAGGTCAACGGCCCGCTGCTGCTGCTCGTCGTCTCGGTGACGATCCTCTCGGGCGCCTTCGTGGGCTGGGTGCTCATCCGCTACGGCGCCCTCCCAGGCACCACCGCCGCCTGGGGCTCCTCGCCCGGCGGAGCCTCTGCCATGGTGGCCATGGCCGAGGACTTCGGCGCCGACTCCCGGCTGGTGGCCTTCATGCAGTACACGCGGGTCGTGCTGGTGGTGCTCGCCGCCACCCTGGTCTCCCGCGTCTTCATGGGATCCGGACCGGCCGGTGCCGGCACGCCGCCCCCGCTC
>CAYZND010000184.1:6216-7122 GCA_964479495.1 uncultured Mesoterricola sp. | reverse complement strand
GCCTGGCCCGGGGAGCTGGCGATGCCGATGCGGCACTGGATGATGTCCGGCGACTGCCTGCAGTAGTCATAGATGGCCCGGGTGAGCACGGGTGGCGCCGCCTGATGGAAGAGCATGGGATCCAGCTCGGCCTGCGGAGCGGACTGCTTGGCTCCGCCCTCCAGTTCGAGGAGGCGGAGCATGAGCAGCAGGCGGTCATGGGTGAGGGTGTGGCTCTCCTCGCCGTCGATGAGCACGGCGTGGAAGCGCGTCTTGCCCGCCAGGGAGAGCAGGACCAGCCCCGAGTGGGCCTGGCGCCCCTCGGCGGCCTCGCCCTCCGGCTGCCGGCAGAAGGCCATGAGCACGGGCAGGTCTACCCCTTCGATCTGGTTGAAGCTGAAGCTCACCAGGTCCCTGCCCTCCACGTGGTCCTTGACCTCCGCGGAAATCCAGAAGTCGTGCTGGCAGAAATCCCGGATGAAGGCCTGGAAGTCTTCCGTATTGCCCTTCGGCGCCGCTTCCACGGCGCGGGCCTGCTCGATGATCGGGTCGGTCATGATCGCTCCAACCCTTCATTTAGTCAGCTCACGGCGCGGATCGTCCAGAAGTCTTCCGCCAGGTCGCCGTCCAGCAGGTAGTCGAAGGGCATGGTGAAGTACCCCTTCCGCCCCCAGTCCGTGCCCCAGGAGTTGCGCACCAGGAAGCGCTTCGTCTCCTGGTTGTAGCCTGCAGCCAGGACCGCATGGCCGCCGAGCATGCGGTCCTTCCTCCGCGGCATGTCCAGCACGCCGGTGCGCGCCACCTTCGCCCCCTCGAAGTTCTCGTAGACCGTGAACCCGAAGATGAAAGGATGCCCGCCAGCGAGGCACTTCAGGAGTTCGTTCAGGCGCGTGTGGTCCAGACGGTAGTAGGCTGTCTCTTATACAC
>CAYZND010000184.1:3203-6206 GCA_964479495.1 uncultured Mesoterricola sp. | reverse complement strand
AAGCCGCCCGGTGCCGGGTGGCGGCCTTGTAGACCTTCGCCGGGGGCTTCTTCGTGAACGTGCGGATGTCGTAGGGCCAGAGCTTCTCGGCGGGCGCGCCCTGGGAGGCCACGACCTTGATGCCGTCCCGGATCTGGGCCCCGGCGTCGCTCATGACCGTGCCTTCCATGACCCGCTCGCCATAGTAGATGAAGAGGCGCGAGGGGCAGTGGGGCCCCAGCTCCATCCGCAGGTGCTCGTACTCGAAGGCGGCGCCGATGGCGTTGGCGGTGCAGCTCCCCAGCTCGCCCTGGTCGTAGGCCGCGGTCATCCAGTCGTTGCGCAGGTCCACCTTCTCCGGCAGGCGCCGGGGCGCCTCCAGCTTCATGCGCTCCGTGGCGTAGCTGAAGTCCCGGTGGTCCGGGAGGTCCGGCTGCCAGCCGTACCAGGCGTTCCTGCGGATCATGGGCTTGAGCATGTGCTCCTCCTGGAAGGCATGAAAAATTCCCTGGTGCCCCGGACAAGGAGGCGGTCGGATCCAGATGGCGGTGAAGTGCTGTCCCCATGGTACGAGGGGCCAATGGTGGGTCAATCGGTGGCGGCCCTGGCGGAAATCCCATCCGAACGGACCGCATCGTCTATGCTGGAGGAAACCGCGCTTCCTTCTGAGGGAAGCCTGCCTGGATGTTGCCCATGACGAATGAATCCCCCGCCCCCGAAACCAGGAGCCTCAACTTCATCGAGGAGATCATGGAGGGGGACCTCCAGTCGGGCAAGCATGCCGGCCGGATCCTTACCCGCTTTCCCCCGGAGCCCAATGGCTACCTCCACATCGGCCACGCCAAGTCCATCTGCCTCAACTTCGGCCTAGCCAAGAAGTACGGCGGCGCCACCAACCTGCGCTTCGACGACACCAACCCGGTGAAGGAGGACGTGGAGTACGTGGACTCCATCCGCGAGGACGTGCACTGGCTGGGCTTCGGCTGGGCCGGTGAATACTACGCCTCCGACTACTTCCAGCAGCTCTACGACTACGCCGAGTATCTCATCCAGGAGGGCAAGGCCTACGTCTGCGACCTGACGGACGAGGAGATCAAGGAGTACCGCGGCAACTTCTACAAGCCGGGCCAGGAGAGCCCCTACCGGAACCGCTCCGTGGAGGAGAACCTGGACCTCTTCCGCCGCATGAAGGCCGGCGAGTTCCCGGACGGCTCCCGGGTGCTGCGGGCCAAGATCGATGTGAACGCCCCCAACATGAACCTGCGGGATCCGCTGATGTACCGCATCCGCCGCGCCTCGCACCACCGCACGGGCGACGCCTGGGTGATCTACCCGATGTACGACTATGCCCACGGCATCTCGGACGCCATCGAGACCGTCACCCACTCCATCTGCACCCTGGAGTTCGAGGACCACAAGCCGCTCTACGACTGGTTCCTGGAGCAGGATGTGGAGCAGCGCTTCTTCAAGCGGCCCCTGCCCAAGCAGTACGAGTTCGCCCGCCTGAACCTCACCTACACCATGATGTCCAAGCGGCGCCTCCTGCAGCTCGTACAGGAGAACCACGTCCGCGGCTGGGATGATCCCCGCATGCCCACCATCTGCGGCCTGCGCCGCCGGGGCTTCACCCCCGAGGCCATCCGAGCCTTCGCGGAGAAGGTGGGCGTGGCCAAGCGCGACATGGTGGCCGACGTGGGCCTGCTGGAGCACTGCATCCGGGAGGACCTGGAGCAGCGCGCCCCCCGCGCCCTGGCCGTGCTGCGCCCCCTGAAGCTCGTCATCACCAACATGGCGGAGGGCGAGATCCACTGGCTGGAGCTGCCCAACCACGGCGACAAGCCGGAGATGGGCACCCGCAAGGTGGCCCTCACCCGCGAGCTGTGGATCGAGCAGGACGACTTCCGGGAGGAAGCCCCCAAGAAGTGGTTCCGCCTGGCCCCCGGCGCCGAAGTGCGCCTCAAGGGCGCCTGCCTCGTGCGCTGCAACGACGTCATCAAGGACGCCAGCGGCCAGGTCACGGAGCTGCACTGCACCTGGGATCCCCAGTCCCTGGGCGGCGACGCCCCCGACGGCCGCAAGGTGAAGGGCACCCTGCACTGGCTCTCCGCAGCCCACGCCGTGAAGGCCGAGGTGCGGCTCTACGATCGCCTCTTCACCCTCGAGGACCCCATGGATGTCCCCGAAGGGAAGGACTGGCGCGACGTGCTCAATCCGCACTCCATGGATGTCCTGACGGACGCCCTGGTGGAACCCGGACTCGCCGAAGCCGCCCCCGGCACCCGCTACCAGTTCGAGCGCCTGGGCTATTTCTGCGCCGACCTCGATGCCAAGCCCGGCCAGTCCGTGTTCAACCGCACTGTGAGCCTGAAGGACAGCTGGGCGAAGATCGAGGCGAAGGGCTGACAGGATCACCCACCGACGAGCCACGAAGGACAGGACGGAACGCCTTCAGCCCGTGGTCTTCCCAGACCGCGCCAGGGCACACCTCCGGCCCCAGGCTGCCGTGAATGGATCGAAGGAACCGAAGCGCCCGGGGTCGTGAGGCGTCAGATCGAAGGTGGCCGAGGCGCCGGTGATCAGCTCCGCCAGGGCCTTTCCGGCACCGCCCGCCATGGCCAGCCCCGCCCCGCTGCACCCGGCGGCGGAGTAGAGGCCCGCTGGGTCGGGGAGAGCGCCGATGGACAGGAGGCCGTCAGGCACATAGGTCGAGTAGCCGGAGACGTAGTGGGCGATTTCCACGTCCTCAATGGCAGGGAAGAACCGGCGGAAGGCCATGCCCCCTTCCTCCAGGGCCTCCCAGCCATGGGCGTCTCCGGCCACCACGTGGGCCTGGAGGTCCTCGGGGATCTCACGCGGATCGGCATGGATACTCTGGGCTTCCCGGAAGCCGAAGAGCAGCCCGCCGACCTCGGCCCGGGCGTAGGCACGCGCATCGGGCAGGATGGCGAAGGGCATGTCCGTCGGGAAACGGGCATCGGGCACCGTGATCCAGTAGTGGCTCCGGACGGGTGCCATGGGGATGGC
>CAYZND010000184.1:0-3193 GCA_964479495.1 uncultured Mesoterricola sp. | reverse complement strand
CCACGAGGCCCTTCGCCGTGCGCACCCCAGTCACCCGGTCCCGGTTCCGCGTAATCTCGGCCACGGCCTCGCCTTCCCGGATCTGGGCTCCTCTCCGGCGGGCGGCACGGGCGTAGGCGGAGGCAAGCGCGTAGCCGTCTACATGGGCATCCTCGGGCATGAGGAAGGCCTCCTCATCCCCCGCCAGGCACAGCCACGGCAGGCTTTCCATGGCTTCTTCCACCGTCAGGGCGCGCACCTTCTCACCGGCCTCGTCAGACTGGGCCATGAGCTTGCGGTGGGCGGCCTTCGCCGCGGGGGACGCACCGATGTAGAGGCTGCCGGTGAACCGTGCGCCAATGGGGCCCGCGCCCTCCTCTTCCAGGGCCACGATGTCAGCGTAGGTCTGACGCACCAGGGACACCAGGCTCGCGTTGGACCGGGCCCGGCTGAGCAGGCCGGCAGCCCGGCTGGTGGCCCCCTCGGCGAGGCCCCGGCGCTCGAACAGGAGGGGCTTCGCCCCCAGGAACGCAAGGTGGTAGGCGACGGCGCAACCCATCACCCCGCCACCGATGATGACGACGTCAGGCTTCACGGCCGTTCACCCGCGCCTCGCCGATGCTCGATGTCCGCCAGGACGGAGGGCAGGTCCGCGACGGTGTCCACGACATAGTGCGCACCCCAGCCCTGCAGGCGCTCCACGGCCCGCTTCCGGCGCTCCGCCCGCTCCGGACCCGCAAGGGCATCCAGCTCCTCCTGGGACAGCCCCACCTCGTTGCCGGAGAGAGCCACGCCCACGGTCCACATGCCAGCCCTGCGGCCCTCGAGGATGCCCGGCTCCGTGTCGTCCACCTTCACGCAGGCGGCCACGTCCGTGACGCCCAGCTCGATGACGTTGGAGAGCGCCATCCAGGGGCCGGGACGCCCGCCCGGCTTCAGGTCGTCGCCCGCCACCGCGTGGTCCAGCACCAGGCCCTGCTCCCGGGCACACGCCTCCAGCCGGTTCATGACCTCCCGGGGATAGCCGGAAGTGGAACCGGTGGCGATGCCCTGCTCCCGCAGGGCGTCGATGACCGCCACCGCCCCCGGGATGACCTGCGAGTAGGGAGCGATATGCTCGAGCTGGAGCGGCATGAACCGGGCGTAGAGGCTGTCCACGTCATCGGAGGTCATGGGCCGGCCGTGCCGCCGTTCCCAACGCTCCGCCACGGCCGGGATGCGGCCCAGGGCCTGGATGTGATCCCACTTGGGGAGTCCCATGGGCACTCGGGCCTCGGCCAAGGTCACGTCTACCCCCGCCTCGGAGAAAGCCTGAATGAGCACCAGGGTCGGTGCGAAGGATCCGAAGTCGACGATGGTTCCGGCCCAATCGAAGATCACGGCCTGTACCTGCCCGCTGGCCTGGCGCTCACGACGATTCATGGGTTCTCCTTGATGGTGGTTGTGGAACAGATCAGCGGACGCCCATCTCCCGAAGCGCACGGTCCATGGCACCCAGGGCCGCGTCGATCTCGGCCGTGCCGATGGCGCCGATGCAGCCTACGCGGAAGGTCTCGGAGGCCGTGAGCTTGCCCGGGTAGAGGATGAATCCGCTGGCCTTGGCATGGTCGTAGAGCTTCGGGAAGGCATAGGCGGGGTGTTCAGGCGCGTGCACCGTGACGATCACCGGCGCCTGCAGCTCCCGGGGGAGGAAGGGCCGCAGGCCCAGCGTCTCCAGGCCTTCCAGCAGGCGGTCGCAGTTACGCGCATAGCGGGCATGGCGGCCGATGCGCCCGCCCTCCGCGTCGAACTCGTCCAGGGCCCGCCTCAAGGCCGCCATCACGTGGGTCGGGGGCGTGTAACGCCAGCGGCCGGTCTTCTGCATGTAGACGTACTGGTCGTGCAGGTCCAGGGAGAGGGAGTGGGACACGCCGGCCTGAAGGGCATCCTTGCGCACGATCACGAACCCCATGCCCGGAACCCCTTCGAGCCCCTTGTTGCTGGAGGCGATCACGGCGTCGAACGCCACCTCCTGCGCGGAGAGGGGCAGGACCCCGAAGCTGCTCATGGCATCCACGATCAGGCGCCGGCCCGCCCCCTGGACGGCGGCTGCCACCTCGGCCAAGGGATTGAGAATGCCCGTGCTGGTCTCGCAGTGGATCAGGCCCACGTGCGTGATGGCGGAGTCCTCGGCGAGGACCCGGGCCACCCGGGCTGGATCCACCGGACTCGTCTCGCCGAAGTCGAGCACCGCCAGGTTCCGTCCCATGACGTCCGTGAGCCTGGCCATCCGCTCACCGTAGGCGCCGTTCACCAGCACCAGCAGCTTGCCGTCCCTGGGCACCAGCGAGCCCACAGCGGCTTCCACCGCGTAAGTGCCCGACCCCTGCATCGGCACGCAGGCGAAGGCCTCGCCGCCATCGACGATGGCCACGAGCCGCTGGCAGACCTCCGCCGTGAGCGTGTTGAAGTCCGCATCCCAGGACCCCCAGTCGTTGAGCATGGCCGTCTTGGTGGTCAGGGAAGTGGTCAGGGGCCCAGGGGTGAGCAGGATGGGATCGCGCATGGGTTCCTCCAGGAGCGGTGCTGCGGTCAGCTCAGGCCGTGCGCCGGCGCCAGGCCTGGGCCCGGCGGTTCAGGAGCCAGCCGAGGCCGTTGAAGAGCAGAGTGACCATCAGGGAGCTGGCGACGATGAGGGTGGCCATGGCGGCGGCGGCGGCCGTGTCCCCGGCGTCGTCCATGTTGAGCACGGCCACGGAGGCCAGCATGGTATCCGGCGTGTACAGGAAGATCACGCAGCTCACCGTCGTCATGGCCGACACGAACAGGAACCGCGCGACATCGAGCAGGGCGGGCAGCGTCATGGGAAGGGTCACCCGTCCGCAGGTGGTCCACCAGGGGCGCCGGAGGCTCCGGGCCACGGCCTCGATCTCGCCGTCGATCTGCCGCAGCGAGGTGGTCACCGTCAGGTGCGCCGTGGTGTAGAAGTGGATGACCGTGGAGACGACCAGGATGGTCATGGTGCCGTACAGAGCGTGGAGGGGATTGCCGGGCTGGTTGAAGCAGAAGACGTAGCCGAGTCCCAGCACGAGGCCCGGAACGGCCATGGGCACCAGGGCCAGGGACTGGATGAGCGTGGAGACCGGACGGGGCGACGGCGTCTTCTCCACCAGGTACGCCCCCGCGAACACCGCGGCGCAGCCTGCCACCACCGTCAGGAGTCCCAGCCGCAGGC
>CAYZND010000183.1:1010-7143 GCA_964479495.1 uncultured Mesoterricola sp. | reverse complement strand
GGCCCGGTCCTCCGCTTCCCGCGTCAGGAGCAGGTTCTCCAGGTAGGCCATGGTCTTGAAGCGGGTCAGGGGATTGGCGCTGCGGCGCACGACGCGGTGCCCCACGGCGATGTCGATGCGGGTAGGGCGCTGGGGTTCCCAGGGCGCCAGGGACACCATCAGCTTCTGGTCCACCGCCAGGAGCCGCAGCACGCCACTGGCCAGCTGCCCGGCATTGGTGTGGCGCTGCAGGTGGTCCTCCAGCTCGTGGAGCTCCGGCGGTGTGTCCAGCCCCAGGAAGGCCGCGCCGTGGGCCAGGCGCTGGAGGTGGGCCTCCAGCCGCACCGCACGCCCGTTCCGGATGCGGATGGTCTCGAAGAGGCCCGCCCCGTGCCGGGCGCCGGAGCGGGCCAGGTCGATGCGGGTGTCGGCCGTCAGCTCAAGCATTGGACGATGGACCTCCCCTTGTGGACCGTCTCCAGGTACTCGTCGTGCGGATCGGAGTCCCAGACGATACCGCCCCCCACCCCGAAGAACAACTCTTCGCTCGAGGCCCAGGCGGTGCGGATGGGGATGTTGAAGTCCAGCTGACGCAGATCGTGGCGGAACCAGCCCAGGGCTCCGGTGTAGACGAGCCGCGGGAGGCTCTCCAGCTCCCGGATCAGGTGCATGGCCGCCAGCTTGGGACAGCCCGTGATGGACCCGCCCGGGAAGACGCCACGCAGCAGGGCTTCCAGGCTGAGGCCCTCCCGCACCTCGCCGCTCACCGTGGAGACCAGGTGGTGCACATTGGCATAGGTCTCCAGCGTGGGGAAGTCCTCCACCCGCACGGAAGGCACCCGGCAGATCCGCGTTAGGTCGTTGCGCAGCAGGTCCGTGATCATGGCCAGCTCGGAGCGGTTCTTGGGGCTGGCCAGGAGCTCCCGGGCCAGCCGCTCGTCCTCCTCCGGCGTGGCCCCCCGGGGCGCCGTTCCCTTGATGGGGCGCGTCACCACGCGGCCATCCTGGATGCGCAGGAACCGCTCCGGAGAGGAGGACACCACGCTGAAGCCTTCCCCGGCGATGAGGGCCGAGAAGGGGGCGGGGTTCACGGCATAGAGCCGCCGCGCGAAGTGGGTCAGGTCCCCTTCGAAGGCCCAGTGTTCCTGCCGGGTGAGGTTGACCTGGTAGACGTTGCCCTGGGCGATCTCCTCGCGGATGCGTGCGACCTTGGCGGCGTACGAGGTGGCCGTATCCGAGTCCGCGATCTTCCGTGCAGAAAAGGAGCCTGGGCGAAGGGCATGGCATCCAGCCTCCTGCGTCCGCGCAGCGGATCGCTCAGCCTCGTAGAGCAGGCCTTCCCACCGGTCGTAGAGGCGCACGCTGCGATAGAGCGCA
Source organism: uncultured Mesoterricola sp. (assembly GCA_964479495.1). Taxonomy (GTDB): domain Bacteria; phylum Acidobacteriota; class Holophagae; order Holophagales; family Holophagaceae; genus UBA1801. Next base: position 5,787 of record CAYZND010000183.1, on the reverse strand, counting down.
AAGTGCACATCGGGAAAGGGGAAGGGCCGCGGTGCGGGAGCCGCCAGGAGGGGCTCCAGGCGCGCGCCCAGCTCGTACCCGGCGAAGCCGATGAAGTCCGGCAGGATCGGCGGGATGTCGCCGGTGCGCTCGAAGGCGAAGGAGGCCGGCTCGGGCCCGTCCAGGATGCACAGGGGATCTTCGCCGTGGAGGATCCAGCGCTCCCCTTCGCCGTCGCCATAGAGCAGTGCGAAGGGTCTCTCCCCCGCGAGGGCGAAGAAGTCCTCCGTGGCGAGGTCCGCACGGCGCGCGGTCCAGCGTTCAGAAACGGCCGTGGATGGCATGGCGCATCATCTCCCGACCGTGGGGCGTGAGGAAGGAGTCAGGGTGGAACTGGACGCCCGCCAGGGCCTGCTCCCGGTGGCGCAGGCCCATGACCATGCCCTCCGGCGTCCAGGCCGTGACTTCGAGGATCGCCGGGACCTCGGTGACGCAGAGCGAGTGGTAGCGCCCCACCGGCAGCGGCGAAGGCAGGCCCTCGAAGAGACCACGCCCGTCGTGCAGGATCTCGGACACCTTGCCGTGCACCGGCTCGGGTGAGCGGGTCACCTGGCCCCCGTATGCCACGGCCATGGCCTGCATGCCCAGGCAGATGCCCAGCATCGGAATGCGCCCGGCAAACGCCTGGATGGCCGCCAGGCTGAGCGAGGCCTCCTGGGGACGACCCGGTCCAGGAGAGATGACGATCATGTCGGGACGGAATCGCTCGATCGCCTCCAGGTCCAAGCCGTCGGCCCTCCGGGCCTCGACGTCGCCTCCGGCCTCCACCAGTCCGTGCAGGACGTTGTAGGTGAAGGAGTCGAAGTTGTCGATGAGGAGAATCCGTGGGCGGGGCAAGGGTTTCCCGAAGCGGTCTCCCATGATCCCAAACTTTTGCTGGATGGCCCACCTCATGGGCCTACAATGTGGCGGTTCGTTCCCTGAAACCCATAGGAGTGCTCCATGAAGCGCACGAAACTCGCAACCACTGCCGTGATGTTGCTGCTGGCTGGCGGCCTGTCGGCCCAGGACTTCACGCTGACGGTCCTGCACGTCAACGACACCCACTCGAAGTTCGAGCCCGCCCAGACCAAGCTCACCATGGACCTGGACGACCAGCTGAAAGGCAAGGCCGTCTACGCCGAGCTGGGCGGCTACCCGCAGTTCGTGGACGTCCTGAACAAGCTGAAGGCCAAGGAGACCAACCCCATCCTGGTCCACGCCGGCGACTTCGTGCAGGGCTCCCTCTACTTCACGAAGTTCGAAGGCGTGGCGGACCTGCTCTTCTGGAACCGCATCAAGCCCACCGCCGCCACCATGGGCAACCACGAGTTCGACAAGGGCGTGCCCTTCCTGGCCAACACGTGGCTGGGCCAGACCCGCTTCCCCGTCATCACGTCCAACGTGGACTTCTCCAAGGATCCCGACCTGGGCGCCCTGGCCCGCAAGGCCTACATCGTGAAGGAGGTGGGCGGCCAGAAGATCGGCTTCATCGGCGCCACCACCACGGAAACGCCCTTCATCTCCAGCCCCACCAAGGCCACCGTCTTCTCCGATCCCGTCGTCACCGTGCAGAAGGCCGCGGATGAGCTGGCCAAGCAGGGCGTGAACAAGGTCATCGTCGTCTCCCACCTGGGCTACGAGGCGGACAAGACCCTGGCGGCCAACGTGACCGGTGTGGATGTCATCGTGGGCGGCCACAGCCACACCCTGCTGGGCGACTGGAAGGCCGTGGGCCTGGGCGACAAGAACCCCTACCCCTTCGTCGCCAAGGACAAGGCTGGCGACACCACCCTCATCGTGCAGGCCTGGGAGTGGGCCAAGGTCATCGGCAACCTGAAGGTCACCTTCGACGCCAACGGCAAGATCACCGCCCACACCGGCGCCCCCGTGGCCGTGACCGGCAGTTCCTGGTTCCGCGTCTACGACCTGCCCAACCCCAAGGGCGAGCTGAAGCGCGTGCAGTTCGTGAAGTCCGCGTCGGGCCTCGATGTGAAGGAGTATGACGGCAAGGCCTACGTGGCCGTGGCCGATGACCTCAAGGCCGCCTACACCGCCCAGTTCGCCAAGCTGGAAGCCGCGCTGGCCAAGCAGCCCATGCTGGCCCTGACGGCGGGCGACGCCGGCACGAAGGGCTTCATGGCCGAGTTCCAGGCGGGCGTGAAGGAGCTCCAGGCCATGGTGGCCTCCCAGGTGGGCGAGGACATGAAGCGCGGCCTCAACATGGGCCCCGGCCCCATCATCGCCGATGGCATGCGCGCCAAGACCGGCGCCCAGATCGCCCTCAGCAACGCGGGCGGCATCCGCACGGACTTCATCCAGGGCCCCCTCACCGTGGCCCAGGTCTACGAGAACATCCCCTTCGGCAACACCCTGGTGCTCCTCAAGATGACGGGCGCCAACGTGGTGAAGGCCATCGAGGACGGCGTGGACTTCGGCTGGGGCAAGTACGGCAAGGAGTTCCCCGCGAACCCGCTGCTCTACGTCTCCGGCATCACCTTCGACGTCGACCTGGCCAAGCCCAACGGCAGCCGCGTCATGAACGCCAAGGTCCTGGACGGCGCCGCCTACAAGGCCCTGGATCCCGCCGCGACCTACACCGTGGTCGTGAACAACTTCATGGCCGCCGGTGGCGACCTCTACCACACCCTGAAGGCCACCCCCGGCCAGATGGACACCGGCTACATCGACGCCGAGGCCCTGCTGGAATACGTGAAGGGCAAGACCCTCAAGAACACGGAAGCCCGCATCAACATCCTCAAGTAACACCGCAACGTTTCTGGCTCAGGGCGTGTCCTTCCGGGCACGCCCTGTTTTCATGGCCTGCGCCAGTCTCGCCACCCCTTCGCGGATGCGCGACTCCTCCAGGCACCCGAAGCGAAGGAGGAACTCGCCGGAGCCTTGGGAGCGCACCCGGCAACCCCGGATGTCCTCCAGTCCCACGCCCCGGGCGGAGGCCCGCCGGATCAGCTCGTCATCGGTCATCCCGCTGTCCAGCTGCACGAGCATGTGGAGCCCCGCGCTCTCGCCCGCCAGGGACATGCGGTCTCCGAGCTGCATCCGGAGCGCATCCAGCAGGGCCTCCCGGCGGTGTCCATAGAGCACGCGCATGCGCCGTACGTGCCGCTCCAGGTGCCCTTCGCGGATGAAATCGTCCAGGGCGTACTGCTCCAGGGAAGGGGTCTGCCGGTCCGCGGCCCACCGGGCCCGGGCCAGCACCTCCACGAGATCGGGCGGTGCCACCAGGTAGCCCACGCGCAGGGCCGGGAACATGGACTTGGAGAAGGTGCCCACGTAGAGCACACCCCCGTGGGCGTCCAGCCCCTGCAGGGACGGCAGCGGCCGCCCGGCGGAGCGGAACTCGCTGTCGTAGTCGTCCTCCAGGATCCGCCACCCCCCCTTGCGGCTCAGCTCCAGGAGCTCCAGGCGCTTGGGAAGGCTCATCACGGACCCCGTGGGGTACTGGTGGGAAGGCGTGACGTACACCAGGCGGACGCCCCGGCCCTTCCGCAGAGGCTCGAAGGAGATGCCTTCCCGGGTCGCGGGCAGGGGCCTCAGGCGCAACCCGTACCCCAGGAAGGCGGCGCTCGCCCCGGGGTAGCCTGGGTCCTCCAGGGCTGCCGTCTCGCCGGGGGCCGCCAGCACCCGCGTGCAGAGATCCAGGGCCTGCTGGGCGCCCCCCGTGATGATCACCTGGTCCGCCCCGCACTGGACGGCCCGCGCCTGCCGAAGGTGATCGACGATGGCCGCCCGCAGGGAGGCATGCCCCCGGGGATCCCGCTCGTAATCACGCATGGCACGACTTCCGACACGGCCATGCCGGGCCAGGAGCCGGTTCCAGATGTCGAAGGGGAAGGCGTCCAGCGCAGGTCGGCCGTGCCGGAAATCGTAGGGCAGCTCCTCCACGGCCAGCCGTGGGAAGTCCATGCGGAGCAACGCGGTGCCACCCGGGGAGAGGCGGGCCGGGCCGGAAGCGATCCGCTTCGGAGCCGCCGCCCTTTCCCCGGTGGGTCTCAGCAGGTCGTCGGGCAGCTGGCGGCCGACGCAGGTACCGGAGCCCTGGAGAGCTTCCAGATAGCCTTCGCTGGCAAGCTGCTCGTAGGCCAGGGAGACGGTGGCCCGGGATATGCCGAGCCGCTCCGCCAGGGCCCGGCTGGAGGGCACCCGCTGGCCCGGTGCGATCCGGCCTTCGAGGATCGCTCGCCGGATCCCCGCGTAGACCTGCCGATGGAGTGGAGCACCGGTGCCCTCTTCCAGGTGGAGGATGAGGTCCATGGAAGCCTCCCAAGTGGACTGGACATTTCAATATAAAGTGGCACTGGAACAAGTCCACCTTGCGCCGTACCGTGTGGAAGTTCAAGGAGGGCCCCATGCGCCGCCGGGAATTCGAGGTGACCGATCCGAAGGAGCTGAATGACGTCCTGGACGCCATCGAGTGGGGCACGCTGGCCATGGTCACGCCCCAAGGGACACCGCTGCAGGTGCCCCTGAACTTCGTGCACCTGGAGGGGCAGCTCTACTTCCATGGCTCTCCGGCCGGTGAGAAGGTGACCGTGGCGATGGGGAACCCCGCCGCCAGCTTCCTGGTGGTGGACGCCCACGCCCTGCTTCCCTCCACCTTCTTCGACGCCGAGAACGCCTGCCCCGCCACACAGTTCTTCAAATCCGTCCTCGTGAAGGGCCGAGTCCGCCTGGTGGAGGACTCCGCAGAGAAAGCCCGGGCCCTCCAGGCCCTCATGGAGAAGCTGCAGCCCCAGGG
>CAYZND010000183.1:0-1000 GCA_964479495.1 uncultured Mesoterricola sp. | reverse complement strand
CTCAGGTTCTGCCCCAGCTTGAACTTGCCGGTGACGGTGTCCATGGACAGCGTCACCGGCAAGTTCAAGCTGGGGCAGAACCTGAGCCCCGAGACGGCGGAGCGGGTCATGGAGCAGCTGGAGCAGCGGGACGATCCGCAGGACCGGCGCACGGTAAACGCCATGGAGCGCTGGCGACCTTCGAAATCCTGAACCCCCAAATTGAGGCGAAGCCCATGTTCTCCCACACCCTTCTCGAAACGACGGATCCGCGCTTCGTGATCCAGATCCACGGCGGCGCCTGGGCCATCCCGGAGGCGCTCAAGCCGCCCCATGCCGCGGGCGTGAAGCGGGCCCACGAGGCTGCGCTGCAGTCGCTGCTGACCGGGGAGGCGCCGCTGCGCGCCGTGATCGCCGGCCTTACGGTCATGGAGGACGATCCCACCTTCGACGCGGGCACGGGCAGCTTCCTGAACGAGGACGGCGAGGTGGAGCTGGACGCCGCGGTCATGGAGGGCATCGGCCTCAAGGCCGGGGCCGTGGCCTCCGTGGGGCGCTTCAAGAATCCCTGCGAGATCGCCCTGGCGGTCATGGAGCGCACGGAGCACGTGCTCCTCATCGGGAGCGGCGCCGAGCGCTTCGCCGTGGCCGAGGGCTTCGCGCCCGTGGATCCCCACAGCCTCGTGCATCCCCGCGAGTACGAGGGCTACGAGGCCTGGGTGAAGGCCGGCAAGCCCGACGCCCGCATCTTCTTCGACGAGGAGGGCAAGGTGAACCCCGATGGCCGGAAGGCCGACCACGACAAGCGGGGCACCGTGGGCGTGGTGATCGGCGTGAGGACCGCCCAGGGATCCTACGATCTCTACTCGGGCATCAGCACGGGCGGCACCCGGGGCAAGCGCGTGGGCCGCGTGGGCGACGCCCCCCTCGTGGGCTGCGGCCTCTACGCCGACAACGAGGGCGCCGCCGTGTGCTGCACCGGCTGGGGGGAGGCCTTCATCCGCACCGCCGCCGCCAAGTC
>CAYZND010000182.1:0-7146 GCA_964479495.1 uncultured Mesoterricola sp. | reverse complement strand
CATACGAGATCTAGTACGGTCTCGTGGGCTCGGAGATGTGTATAGGAGACAGGGGCTACTTCGTCTACGACTCCAAGAAGTCCGGCGCCATCACCGTGAGCCACCTGCGCTTCGGCCCCAAGCCCATCCGCTCCACCTACCTGATCCGCAAGACCAACTTCGTGGCTTGCCATCAGACCTCCTTCCTGGAGAAGTACGACATGCTCTCGTACGCCTCCGAAGGCGCGACCTTCCTGCTCAACACCCCCCACGGCGTGGATCAGGTGTGGGAGACCCTGCCCCAGGAAGTGCAGGAAGCCCTCATCGCCAAGAAGCTTAAGTTCTACGTCATCGATGCCTACGATGTGGCCAAGAAGACGGGCATGGGCGTGCGCATCAACACCATCATGCAGACCTGCTTCTTCGCCATCTCCGGCGTGCTGCCCAAGGACGAGGCCATCGATCACATCAAGAAGTCCATCCAGAAGACCTATGGCAAGAAGGGCGAGGCCGTGGTGAAGCAGAACTTCGAGGCCGTGGATACGACCCTGGCCCATCTCTTCGAAGTGAAGGTGCCTGGCAAGGTGACTTCGACCCTGCGGCGTCCGCCCACGGTGGCGGCCGGGGCTCCCGAGTTCGTCCACAAGGTCACGGCCCCCATGATCGCGGGCAAAGGCGATCAGGTTCCTGTCTCCGCCTTCCCGGCGGATGGCACTTGGCCCATCGGCACCAGCCAGTGGGAGAAGCGCAACATCGCCCTCGAGATCCCCTGCTGGGATCCCGCCATCTGCATCCAGTGCAACAAGTGCTCCTTCATGTGCCCCCATGCCGCCATCCGGCCCAAGGTCTACGATCCGGCGCTCCTGGAGAAGGCCCCCGCCACCTTCAAGAGCACGGACTACAAGGGAGCCGAGTTCAAGGGCATGAAATATTCGCTGCAGATCGCGCCCGAGGACTGCACCGGCTGCGGCATCTGCATCAGCGTCTGCCCCTCCAAGGACAAGGCCAATCCCAAGCGCAAGGCCATCAACCTGACGCCTCAGCCCCCCATCCGCGAAGCCGAGCGGGTCAACTACGCCTACTTCCTGGACCTGCCCGATCCGGACCGCGCCGCCCTCAAGCTGGATGTGAAGGGCAGTCAGTTCATGCAGCCCCTGTTCGAGTACTCCGGCGCCTGCTCCGCCTGCGGCGAGACGCCCTACATCAAGCTGCTTACCCAGCTCTTCGGGGATCGGGCCTTGATCGCCAACGCCACAGGCTGTTCCTCGGTCTACGGCGGCAACCTGCCCACGACCCCCTACTGCGCCAACAAGCAGGGCCTTGGCCCCGCCTGGAATAACAGCCTCTTCGAGGACAACGCCGAGTTCGGCTTCGGCATGCGCTTGGCCGTGGAGAAGCAGCAGGTGCTGGCCCAGGAGGCTTTGAAGGCCTTGGCCCCGAAGGTGGGCGAAACCCTCACCGACGCCTTGCTCACGGCCGACCAGAGCACGGAAGCGGGCCTCATCGAGCAGCGCAAGCGCGTGGCCGAGCTGAAGGCGAAGCTGGCGGCCCTGGGCACGCCCGAGGCCAAGCGGCTCATCACCCTGGCGGACAACCTCGTGAAGCGCAGCGTGTGGATCGTCGGCGGCGACGGCTGGGCCTATGACATCGGCTACGGCGGTCTCGACCACGTGCTGGCCCAGGGCAAGAACGTGAACCTGCTCGTGCTGGACACGGAGGTCTACTCCAACACCGGCGGCCAGGCTTCGAAGGCGACCCCCATGGGGGCCGCCGCGAAGTTCGCCATGGGCGGCAAGGCCATGCCCAAGAAGGACCTGGGCATGATCGCCATGGCCTACGGCAACGTCTACGTGGCACGCGTGGCCATGGGCGCCAAGGACACCCAGACCGTGAAGGCCTTCCTGGAAGCCGAGAGCTACGATGGGCCGTCCATCATCATCGCCTACTGCCACTGCATCGCCCACGGCTACGACCTCGTGAACGGCTGCGAGCAGCAGAAGCTGGCGGTGGACTCCGGCTACTGGCCTCTCTACCGCTTCGATCCCCGCCGCATCGAACAGGGCCAGAGTCCGCTTCAGATGGACTCCCCGGCTCCCAAGATCGACCTGGGTGCCTACGTCCGCAACGAGACCCGCTACCGCATGGTCGAGCAGGCCTACCCCGAGCACTTCAAGCACCTGCTGGCCTCGGCCCAGCGCGAGGTCATCAACCGCTACGCCGCCCACGAGAACCTGGCGAAGTTGGTGATGCCCGTGAACACCGTTGCCGAATAGCCATACTTCTACCAGCCCTCTCGGAAGCCCGGTGCATGACACCGGGCTTCCTGGCTAGAGGCTTCACGGCTGCGGTGCTTAACGCTGCTTCAGCAGCCACTCCACCAGCCGCTGATGGAACTGTTCAGGGTCCTTCAGGTCCTTGCGGCAGAGTCGGGGCGGAAGATCCGGGTCACATTCGATCCGGACAAGGGAGCTCACCTTGATGCTTCGAGACGCCTGGAAGAGCGCCTCCTGGCGCGCGTTGGAGGGGGGCTGTCTGCCTTTGAGGCCGGGGGCGGTCATGCGACCTCCGGGAATTTCGTACAGGTAAAAAGATAGGCCTTTGGCAAACTTATGCCATGACCCGGATTCTCCAAGCCCCTGTAGACCCGCTCTTCCCTACGGACGGTCCCGTGCGTGTGATGCTGTTCGGCGAGGCGCCCGGGCCCTTGGGGGCGGATAAAAGCGGCATTCCTTTCTGGGGTGACCGGGCGGGTCTGCCGGTCTACCGGGCCCTGGAACAGCTGGGCCTGGCACACGTTCCTCCCGAAGCTTACGTGTCCTGGGGCGGGGAGCGGTTCCGACGGCTGGGGATGAGGCCAGAGCTGTCGGAAGTGGCTCTGAGCAACGCCTTTCCCTCTTGTCCCACCCGAGATGGGCAGACGTTCCGGGCGCCCACGGATGGGGAGCTCCGGAGCGAGGTCAACCGGGCCCGCCTGTGGAGCGAGGTGCAGGCTGCTGCGAAGCGCTGTCCGGGCCGTCTGCGCATCATCACCCTGGGCCGACGGGCCGCCTGGATCCTGAGCCGCCTCGAAATGGAGATGCCCTTCCAGCTCTGCGAGCTGCCCCATCCCTCCGCCCAGGGCTTGCTCCAGGCGGCACCCAACAAGGGGAAGGGGCTCAAGCTGGCGGACCTCCAGGCAGGCTGGGAGGCGAATCTCCGGGAACTCTTGTCGGCCTGAGACCAACTGATAGGTGGACGTCTGTTTTCCGGAGCTTTACATGCCTCGTCGCATCACCCCTGTCCTTGTCACGATGGCTTTGGCCAGCCTGAACCTGGGTTCTTCGGTTCGATTGCTGGCCGCGCCGGCTCTCCCTGCTCCGCGCGCCAAGGTCCTTCCGCCCGTCCGGAAAAGCGCCGAGCCCGTCAAGAGTGCTTCCGTCGAGGGCATCACGGAGTACCGCCTGGCGAACGGTCTGCGGGTGCTCCTCTTTCCCGATCCCGGCAAGCCCACCATCACGGTGAACATCACGTATCTCGTGGGCAGCCGCCACGAGAACTATGGCGAGACAGGCATGGCCCACCTGCTGGAGCACATGCTGTTCAAGGGCACGCCGAAGCGCCCGGACATCTACAAGGAGCTGACGGAGCGCGGCGCCCGGAGCAATGGCCAGACCTCCTTCGACCGGACCAACTACTACGAGACCTTCCAGGCCACGGACGAGAACCTGAAGTGGGCCCTGGAACTGGAAGCGGATCGGATGATCAACAGCTTCGTGGGCACGGATCCCGCCAAGGCCTCCGAGCTGCTGAAGACCGAGATGACCGTGGTGCGCAACGAGTTCGAATCCGGCGAGAACAGCCCCGGGGGCGTCCTCTACAAGCGCCTGCTGGCCGCCGCCTTCGATTGGCACAACTACGGGAAGCTGCCCATCGGCGCCCGGAGCGACATCGAGAACGTGGACATCCATCGCCTCGGCGCCTTCTTCCGCACCTACTACCAGCCCGACAACGCCGTGCTGCTGGTGGCGGGCCGTATCGACGAAGCGAAGACCCTGCGGATGGTCAACGAGACCCTGGGGCGCATTCCTCGACCCACCCGCAAGCTTCCGGTCACCTACACGGTGGAGCCGGTCCAGGATGGCGAGCGCGAGGTGGTGGTGCGCAGGAGTGGCGACGCCCAGATCGCGCTGGTGGGCTATCACGTGCCGGCCGGATCCGATCCGGACTTCGCGCCGGTCTCGGTCCTGGCGCAGATCCTCGGGGACACGCCTTCGGGGAGGCTGCACAAGGCGCTCGTGGAGACCAAGCAGGCCGTGGCCGCCTTCGCCAGTCCCCTGCAGCAGCGTGAACCCGGATTCCTGGTCCTCGGCTTCCAGACCCGCCCCGAGACCAAGCTGGACGAGGGCAAGGCCACCCTGCTGAAAGTGCTGGAAGACCCCACTGCCCGGACCTTCGCGGCCGAGGAGGTGGAGCGCGCCAAGCAGCAGCTCCTCAAGGAGGTGGAGCTGTCCCTGAACGATGCGGACCGTGTGGGCCTTGCCCTGGGGGACTACATCGCCATGGGGGATTGGCGTCTCTTCTTCCTGGACCGGGACCGGGTGAAGGCTGTGACGGCGCAGGATGTGGAGCGGGTGGCCGCGGCCTACCTGAAACCCTCCAACCGCACCTTGGGGCTCTTCGTTCCGACCACCACCCTGGATCGGGCCGAAATTCCCCGCATGAAGGATGTGGATGCCATGGTGAAGGACTACCGCGGCGCTTCCACGGTGAGCCAGGGAGAGGCCTTCGATACGGCCCCCATGGCCATCGAGGCGAAGACGGTCCGCGCGGAGCTGCCCAACGGCCTCCGGATGGCCATGGTGCCCAAGAAGTCCCGGGGCGGCACGGTGAACTTCCGCCTTGTGCTGCGCCTGGGCGACGAGCGGAGCCTGGCCGGCAAGGCCACCGTGGGCGAGCTGGTGGCCGACATGCTGATGAGGGGGACCCAGCGCCACACGAGGGTGGAGCTGGCCGACGCCCTGGACCGGCTCAAGAGCCGGATCCGGGTGGATGGCCTGGCCGAGGCCGTGGTGGTCTCGGGGGAGACCACGCGGGCGAACCTGCCGGAGGTCCTGGGGCTTGTCACGGAAATCCTCAAGGAGCCTGCCTTCCCGGAGAAGGAGTTCGAGATGATGAAGCAGGAGGCCCTCGCGGGGATCGAGATGGAGCGCTCCGATCCCTCCGCCCTGGCGCAGCGTGCCTTCGAGCGCCACCTGAGCGCCTATCCCCAGGGGCATCCCCGCTACGTTCCGACCCTGGACGAGGAGACCGGGGCCATCCAGAAGGCGTCGCTGGAGGACCTCAAGGCCTTCCACCGCAGCTTCTATGGAGCGTCCTATGGCGAGCTGGCCCTCGTCGGCGACCTGGATCCCAAGGAAACGCAGGACATGGTCGCCTCCCGGCTGGGCGGATGGTCCAGCCCCGCTCCCTTCGTGCGAATGCCCCGGCGCTTCAAGGCCGCCGAGCCTCTTCTGCAGTCCCTGCAGGTGGCGGACAAGGCCAACGCCTTCTTCATCGGAGGCCTCAACCTGGCCCTCCAGAACACGGATGAGGACTACCCCGCCCTGGTGCTGGGCGACTTCCTGCTGGGGGGTGGCTTCCTGAACTCGCGGTTGGCCATGCGCATCCGGCAGAAGGAGGGCCTCAGCTATTCGGTGGGCAGCGATCTCCAGGTCGCGGCGCGCGAAAAGGCTGGTCTGTGGTTGGCCTATGCCATCTATGCGCCGCAGAATGGCGCCAAGCTGGAAGCCTCCTTCCGGGACGAGCTCCAGCGGGTGCTCAAGGACGGCTTCACGCCGGAGGAGATCCGCGCCGCCAAGAACGGCTGGCTCCAGGAACAGCAGCTCAGCCGAGCCCAGGACCGCGAGCTCGCCGGCCAGCTGGGCATGCAGCTGGACACCCGCCGCACCATGGCTTTTACCGAGGACCTGGAACGCAAGGTCCTGGCCCTGACGGGTGACGACCTCCTGAAGGCCCTCCGTGCCCACCTGGACCCGTCCAGGCTCACGGTCATCAAGGCTGGGGACTTCGCCAAGGTGCCATGAGCTGCATCACGATCGGGCCAGCCCTGGCTGACCCTTCCCATTTCTCCTTGGGATTGCCTGGATTCCGTGGTCTTCTGGAGCGTTGCCCAGCGTTTCGAGGACGCCAGGCCGGGAGGATCCCATGACACGACTGAAGAAGACCTGGCAGCCCGCCGAAGAGGGCAGGGCGCTGGCTACGGAACTGCACCACGTGCTCGAGGTGAGCCACCGGCAGGCGAAGGGGCTCATCGATGCAGGCTGCGTGAAGGTGAACGGGGAGTCAGCCCACGGCTATGGCCTTCGGCTGAAACCGGAGGACAAGATCGCCGTGGCCTATGATCCGGCCACCACCTACCAGACCCTGCCTCAGCCCCGGAAAGCCCTGGACAAGGCCGGCTTCAAGATCCTCTGGGAAGACAAGCACCTGCTGTTCGTGGACAAGCCCGCGGGGCTCCTCACCGTGCCCTCGGAGAAGGGCACCGAAGCCAGCCTGGCGGAAGCCATCACGGACCACTACCGCCGACGCGGCTTCAAGCGCTTCCAGCTCTACATCGTGCATCGCCTCGACCGCTTCACGTCCGGTGTGCTGGTCTTCGCAAAGACCCCGGAAGCCCTCCATGGTCTGAAGACCCTCTTCGAAGCCCACCACCTGCACCGGGTCTACAAGGCCATCCTCGTCGGGGAGCTGCCGGAGAATGCGGGCACCCTCACAGGCAAGCTGGTGGAACACGCCAAGAGCCTGAAGATGTCCGTGGTGCAGCCCAAGAAGGGCGAGGTCAAGGGCGCCAAGCACGCCATCACCCACTTCCGCGTGCTGGACCGGCTCCCGGGCTACACCGTGGTGGAGGTCAAGCTCGAGACCGGGCGGCGCAATCAGATCCGCGTGCAGTTCGCGGACCGCGGCTTCCCGCTCCTGGGCGACCAGGTCTACGGCGAGGCCAGCGAGCTGATCGACCGCCAGGCTCTGCATGCGGAGCTCCTCGGGTTCCGGCATCCGGTGACCGAAGAGGCCGTGACCGTCACCGCCCCCATGCCCTCGGACATGGAAACTGCTCTCCGGAAACTGAGGACCGTCCGGCGCGTGGAGCGCGCCGAAGCGGGCCTGAAGGGGGAGGAAGGGATCTAC
>CAYZND010000181.1:0-7194 GCA_964479495.1 uncultured Mesoterricola sp. | reverse complement strand
CGTGCTCCGTGAGGGACGAGGTGGGCTCGTCCATGATGATCACTTTAGCGTTGTAGGACACGGCCTTGGCGATCTCGATGGACTGGACCTTGGACACCGAGAGGTCCCGAACCCACTTCTTCGGGTCGATGTCCATCCTCAGCTCGGCGAAGAGCTTCTTCGTGTCCTCGTACATCCGCCGATGGTCCACCAGCTTGAAGGGGCCGAAGCCCATCATGGGATAGCGGCCCAGCCAGAGGTTCTCCATCACGCTCCGGTGGGGCACCGGCAGCAGCTCCTGATGGATCATGGAGATGCCGTGGTCCAGGGCCTGGCGGGAGTCGGCGAAGGCGACCTTCCGGTCTTCCAGCAGGATCTCGCCCTTGTCCGGCGTGTAGATCCCGAAGAGGCACTTCATCAGCGTCGACTTGCCGGCGCCGTTCTCGCCCATCAGGGCATGCACGGTGCCCGGACGAACCTTGATCGTGACATCGTCGAGAGCCAGGACTCCGGGAAAGCTCTTGGAGATCCCGTTCATCTCAAGGATGTATGGGGTGTCGGCCATGGGCCGTTCCTCCGGTGGGGCTAGGAAAGTAGAACACAATGCGGGCCCTGCGTCCCGGCCCGGAAAAGCGCTCCGGGCCGGGAAGGGCAGACTCGGGCCTACTTGAACTGCTTGTAGTTGTCCTTGGTGACCTTCTGGTAGGGCACCCACACGTACTTGCCGTCGGTGATGGTCCAGCCGGCGGAGGTCACGGGCTTGTTGGTGGAGAGCGCGTAGGCCAGGTCGAAGGTGGCCTTGCCCTGGTTCTTGGCGTCGTTCAGCACGGTGCCCAGCAGCGTACCCTGCTCCAGGGCCTGGAGGGCCGGGGCGGTGGCGTCCACGCCGACCACGGGCATGAACTTGGAGCCGGTGAAGTAGCCTTCCTGGCGCAGGGCCTCGATGACGCCCAAAGCCATATCGTCGTTGTTGCAGAGCACCACTTCGATCTTCTCGCCGAACTTGGCGATGAAGGCCTTCATCTTCTCCACGGCCTTGGGGCGGTCCCAGTAGGCGGTGTCCTCGGCCAGCTTGTCCACCTTCAGGCCGGCGTCGGTGATGGCCTTGACGGAGAACTGCGTGCGGAGCTCGGCGTCCTGGTGGCCGGGTTCGCCCTTCAGCATGATGTACTGGATCTTGCCATCCTTGTTCTTGTCCGCTTCCTTGTGGGCCTTCCAGTAGTCCACCACGATCTGGCCCTGCATGGTGCCGGACTGCTCGGCCTTGGCGCCCACGTAGTAGACCTTGTCGTACTTCTTCATGTCCTCGGGCATGGGCTCGCGGTTGAAGAACACCACGGGCGTGTTCTTGGCCTTGGCCTTGTCGATGATGGCGGCCGCGGCGGTGCGGTCCACGGGGTTGATGGCGATGGCGGCCATCTTCTTGGCCAGGAACTGGTCCACCTGGTCGTTCTGGGTGGGCTGGGCATTCTGGCTGTCGACCATCTCGATGGTGGCCTTGCCCTTGGCGTTGTCCAGGATGGCGTTGCGCACGTAGGACATGAAGGTGTCGTCGAACTTGTAGATCGCGGTGCCGATGCGGGGCGTCTGGGCCTGGGCCGTGGCGCCTGCCGCCAGGGTCAGGGCGGCGAAGGTCAGGGTGGAGAGCTTCTTCATGGGATCTCCTGAAGGAGGGGTGGGAAGGGTTCGAGCGGCCGTCCTCCTGAACCGATCGGCAGCATAACCGAAGGGAGGTTGCGGCGGAAAAGAGGGGAATTGGATAAGAACCGAAGGAGGTGCGCTGGAAATTGTGAACGTTCACAAATGAGTCGTCAAGGGTCTTTTTTGAATCTTGTTTTTCCCGGATGGACCCTCTCTGTGGTAGTCTCCAGGCAGCTTCAGCGACTTTGATCGAGTGAAATGGCGTCTGGAAACGACACGAAGGCAAAGAGACCTCGCAGGCCGGCTGTCATGGCGGACGTTGCCAAACTTGCAGATGTCTCGTACCAGACCGTCTCCCGGGTGCTGCACGACAGCCCGAACGTGCATCCCGAGACCCGCGACCGCGTCATGCGGGCCATCAACCAACTGGACTATCGTCCCAACACCATGGCCCGGGCCCTGGTGACGGGACGTTCCAAGGCCCTGGGCGTGGTCTGCTTCGACACCTCGCTCTACGGCCCGGCTTCCACGCTGCTGGGCATCGAGCGTGCCGCCCACGATGCAGGCTATGCCACCAGCATGGCGAGCCTGCAGTCCATCGATCGCGCCTCCGTTCTCGGAGCCATGCAGCGCCTGGAGGGGCAGGGGTGCGAAGGCATCATCTTCCTGGCGCCCCAGAAGACGGCCATCCAGGCGCTGCTCCACTTCCCCCCCCGCGTTCCCTACGTGGCCGTGGAAGCCGGACCCGGCGACACCATCCCTGTCGTGGCCATCGACCAGTTCCAGGGCGCCTTTGCGGCCACACGGTACCTGCTGGATCTGGGTCATGTGAACGTATGGCATTTGGCGGGACCTTCGGACTACCTCGAGTCGGAAGAGCGTGTGGCGGGGTGGAAGGCCGCCCTCAAGAAGGCAGGCGTGAAGCCTCCGGCGCTCTTGCGCGGCGACTGGAGCGCACGCTCGGGATATGAAGCCGGGCAACAGCTGCTCCGCATCCCCGATGTGACCGCCGTGTTTGCGGCCAACGACCAGATGGCCTTGGGGCTCCTGCGCGTCCTGCATGAATCCGGGCGCGAGGCACCGAAAGACATGAGCCTCGTCGGCTTTGACGACATCCCCGAGGCCGCCTACTTCACGCCGCCCCTCACTACGGTGCGCCAGAACTTCATGGAGGTCGGGAAGCGCTGCCTGAACCTGCTGGTCCACCAGATCGAGACCGGCGAGCGCGGTGCCAGCGTGAAGGTGCCCGCGGAGCTGGTGGTCCGGGGCAGTGCCCGACCCTTCCGGTCCTGAGAGGGCGGCGGCTGGACACCGGAGCCCAGGACGCGGCTTGGTCCAGCACCGAACGAAGCTTCCGGGAGAGATCGGCTGCGCCGAAGGGCTTCTGGATGAACCCGACGCAGCCGCGGTCGAGGATCTTCCGGGCCTGGTCGTTCAGGCTGTATCCGCTGGCGAGCAGGACCCGCACACGGGGGTTGATGGCCTGCAGTGCTTCGAAGACCTCCCCGCCCCCCATCTCCGGCATGATCATGTCCAGCACCACGAGGTCGATCTCCGCGGCGTGCTCCCGGTAGAGCTCGATGGCCCGATGCCCTCCGGAGGCCTCCAGGACGCGGTAGCCCAGGCGTT
Source organism: uncultured Mesoterricola sp. (assembly GCA_964479495.1). GTDB lineage: Bacteria > Acidobacteriota > Holophagae > Holophagales > Holophagaceae > UBA1801. The sequence continues at coordinate 3,945 of CAYZND010000181.1, read as the reverse complement.
CGAGGAGCGGCTTGCACACCTCCAGGATCATGGACTCGTCGTCCACCAGGAGGAGCGTCTCGCTGCCCCTCAGCGGCTCCGGCACGGCGAAGGTCCGGCCCGGAGAGGTCTTGAGCGAGGCGGGCAGGTACACGTGGAACGTGCTGCCATGCCCCTTCTCGCTGTAGGCGCCGATGCTCCCGCCATGGTTCTTGATGATGCCGTAGGCCGAGGCCAGGCCCAGCCCCGTGCCCCGTCCCATTTCCTTGGTGGTGAAGAAGGGCTCGAAGATGCGGGCGCGGGTCGCCTCGTCCATGCCGATGCCCGTGTCCGTGATCGTGACCTGGACGTAGTGTCCCTCCGGCAGCTGGTGGGGGAGGGCGGCCTGCGCGTCCAGCGTCACGTTCCGGGTCTCCAGGTAGAGGTGCCCCCCGGCGGGCATGGCCTGCCAAGCATTGACGAAGAGATTCACGAACACCTGCTCGAGCTGGCTCTGGTCCGCTTCCACGCACCAGAGTTCCCGGTCGAACGTCGTGTGGATGGCCACTTCCTTCTTTGTGCGCCCGTAGGTGTCCAGGGTCTGTTTCAGGAGCTCGTTGAGGTCCAGCGTGGCGACCTCGTAGCGACCGCCCCGCGCGTAGCCCAGGAGCTGGCGGGTCAGCCCGGCTCCGCTCTTCACCTGCTCCTCGATTCGCCGCAGTTTCTCCGCGTGGGGATGGGATGCGTCCAGTTCCATCAGCATCAGGGAGACGCAGCTCTGGATTCCCATCAGGAGGTTGTTGAAGTCATGGGCGATGCCGCCGGCGAGCGTTCCGAGCGCCTCCAGCTTTTCCGCCTGCAGCAGCGCCGCTTCGAGCTTCTTGCGCTCGGTCATGTCCGTGACCACTGCGATGACAAGCTGCTCTTCCCCGAGGGGGATCCCCCGGAGGCGGACCAGAAGGGGGAACTCCGAACCATCCTTGCGCCGCCCGACCCACTCGAAGTCCATGCGGCCCTCGCGGGCGGCCTTGGCCACGCGCTCCTCGGCCATCTGCTGGGTGTAGCCCCGGCCGCTGATGTCCTCCACCTTGAGCGCCAGCATCTCCGCGCGGTCGAAGCCGAACATCTCCAGGCACCGCCGGTTCACGTCGATCACATGGCCGTCCGCGCGATGGATGAAGACGGCGTCGGGAATCGTGTCCAGGAGGGTCGCCAGGCGGCTCGCGTTGGTGGTCAGCTTCTGATGGGACTCCTCCAGGGCCTCGGCCATGGTGTTGAAGGTGGAGGCGAGGGTTCCGATCTCGTCGGAGGATGAGACCTGGACCCGCTGGCGGAGATCACCCTGGGCCATGCGACCCGCCAGTGCCGTGAGGGTCGTCAGGGGGCGTGAGATGGTCCGTGCGAGGACAAGTCCCACCAGCAGGGCGATGAGGGCGATGCCGCCGAGCAGCAAGGACGAGGAGCGCAGCTGGGCCTGGAAGGCGTTCTGGTAGGCGGATTGGGGCTGGGCGAACACGACGGTCCAGGGACGGCTGGTCATGCCCATGGCGGTGCAGAGCATGGCCTCACCCGCTCCGGCGTGAGCCCTGGCCGTGAAGTGCGGCGTATGGGTCATGTTCCGGATCCCCGACAGGAAGTCGGGCAGGGCTTCGGAAGCCGGCAGTTGCCGTGCGATCCTGCCACCTGCCTTGAGGCGCTCCAGGCGCGGAGGCTCCAGGGGAGCCAGGGGCTGGTACAGCACTCCAGGCTCATGGCTGTCGGCGATCCGGACCAGGTCTTCATCCAGCAGGATGGCAAAGGATCCCGGTCCGAGAAGGGCTTCCTGCTCGTAGATGAGCTTCTGCACAATGTGGGCGTGATACCGCACCCGCAGCACCCCGAGGATCTCCCCGTTGGCGTTCCGCACCGGGCTGGAGAAGTACAGGGACGGAACGCCACTGGCGGGGGACAGCAGGATGGAAGATACGGAGGACAGGCCCGTCCTCAAGGGTTCTTCCAGATACGGGGGGTTCCAGAGATCCTTTCCGGTGCTGCCGTAGGTGTCGAGCAGGCGTCTGCCCTGGGTGTCGAACAGCGCATAGGACGAGATGTGCACCTGGTCCTTCCGACGGAAGGAGTCCAGGATGTTGCCGGCCGCGATCTCCGCCTGGGACCCCGCCCGCGCAGCCGGCGGAAGCTCGAGGTATTCAGCCAGGCTGGGCAGGAGGGACTGGGTACGAATCGTGTTGAGGTTGTCCAGGACGAAGGCATCGAGCTTGGTTGCGGTCTGGGAGGCGGCACCCGCCAGGGCCTGCCGGTTCTGGGCCTGCAGGGCCTGGTGCGTCAGCCGGAGGTTGAGCCAGGCGCTCAAGGCCAGGGCGATCAGCGCGATCGCCAGGAAGGCCAGGACGAGCTTGTTCCGGACACGAACGGTGCGCAAACGGCCCTCGTCAGTTGAGGAAGTCGGAGGTGAGGATCCTGTCGAGGTCGGGTGGGGTGGACGCGTCGCCCACGCTGATGAAGAACTCCACCTGCTTCCTGGCCGTGAAGCGCACCGAGCGGTAGTCGTCGGCGTTCCGGAAGGTGTCCTGGTTGTCCTGGCGGGTGAAGAGACGGCACCCGGCGGAGGTGATCTCTTCGGGCTTCAGGCCGGTGACCTTCACGATCATGGCGGTGGCTTCCTGGGGATGGGCTTTCCAGTATTCCACGGCCTCGAACCAGGCGGCATTGAATCGGCGGATGTCCTCGGGTCGTTCCTGCGCCACCCGGCCCTGGAAGGCCACCACGTCCACGATCAGTCCCGGCATGTCCGCCGTGGTGAAGAGGGTCCGGTAGCCCTTCTGGCGTGCCTGGGCCAGGAAGGGATCCCAGGTGTATCCACCGTGGATCTGGGCGGGCATGCGCTCCAGGACGGACTCCGGCGGCACGCTCACCAGCGTCAGGTCCTTGGAGGACAGCCCATGGGTGCGCAGGAACGTGGTGATGAGGAACTCGCTTCCGGAAAGAGCTCCCTGTACCCCGATGCGCTTGCCCTTGAGGTCCTTGGGCCCCTGCACGGAAGGCAGCACCACCAGTCCTTCCGCGCCATCGGAGTGATCCGTCACCAGCGCGATCCTGAGATCCGGGAGGTTGGACTTGAGCACCTCGTACATCCCGCTGAAGCCCGCGTCCAGGCGACCGCTGCTGAGGTCCGGCAGGATCTCGGTGTAGTTGGTGTAGAGGATGGGTTTCACGGCCACGCCATGCTTCTCGAAGAGCTTGAGCTCCTGGGCGATGGCCATGGGATACCAGCCGTTCCAGAGGAACCAGCCCACCTGGAGGGGGGGCTTCGGCGGCATCGGTGGTGCCGATGTCCCGCAGCCGAACAGGGTCAGCAGGCAGGCCAGGCCGAGGGTCAGGATCGATCGGTTTCCCATGGCGGCCTCCGGATTCATATGAAGTGTAGGCCAGGGCCCTCCCCCGGCAACACGGCAACGGCTGGACGGATGAGACAGGCCGACGGAACCCGGTGAGAATGGAGGTGCGTCTGCCCTGCCTAGGGAGGGCTGCCGCTCCCTTTCGTCCCACGCATTCCGAGGAAGGCCATGGCCAAGAACCCGAACGAGCAGCCCGAAATCATCTACACCATGCACCGGGTGTCCAAGATCTACAACAATAAGCCGGTCATCAAGGACATCAGCCTTGGCTACTACTTCGGCGCCAAGATCGGCGTGCTCGGCCTCAACGGCTCGGGCAAGTCCACGGTGCTGCGCATCATGGCGGGGGTGGACCAGGACTTCAACGGCTCGGCCACGCTCTCCAAGGGCTATACCACGGGCATGCTGGAGCAGGAGCCCAAGCTGGACGACACCAAGACCATCCGGGAGGTGGTGGAGGAGGGTGCGGCGGAGAAGGTGGGCTGGCTCAAGGAATACAACGCCATCAATGACGCCTTCGCGGACCCCGATGCGGACTACGACAAGCTCCTGGCCCGCCAGGGCGAGCTGCAGGACAAGATCGACGCCGCGG
>CAYZND010000180.1:0-7195 GCA_964479495.1 uncultured Mesoterricola sp. | reverse complement strand
AACCCCTTTGCAATCAACGCGGCTCCTTCCGCTTACTTGGACACGCTCCTAGAGCCAGACCAGGGCCACCGAGGCGAACATCGGCAGGGGCTTCAGGGTCACGACCGTGGCTGCGGCGGCCACCACCAGGGCAGACCCCGTGATGGGCCAGGCGGCGAGCGCCGGATCAAGAGCCTTCCAAGGAATTCTGGGCACTCGCATGTCGACAGATCCTCCCCTGGTATGGCTGCCGATCCTGAAACGCAATGCCTGTGCCATGCCGCCTGCGCATTCAAAGAGCTGTCAACACAGCCCTTCAGGGCTCTGGGGAACGCTGAATGGTTTGAACGGTGATCGTGTCGCGGTTTCAGGGACACCATTAAGCACCAAAGAACCATTCCGTTCCTTCCTGCATTGCCTAGAAGCCTGGGGAGAGGAGGTACCAGGCTAGAATCAGACCTTTGCCCGCCGGGGGCCCCGGCGAGGCACGAGGGGTTCCTCCATGCTGCTCGACCCGAACTACCTGCGTAACCGCATCCGCACCGTGCCGGACTGGCCCCAGCCCGGCGTCCAGTTCCGGGACATCACGCCGCTGCTGCAGAACCCCGAGACCCTGCGCGTGCTGGTGCAGCACTTCGTCCTGCGCTACATGCACCGCAAGGTCGATCTGGTGGCGGGCATCGACGCCCGGGGCTTCATCATCGGCGCCATCCTGGCCTACGAGCTGAACGTAGGCTTCGTGCCCATCCGCAAGAAGGGGAAGCTGCCCTACACCACCATCGAGGAGGAATACGAGCTGGAGTACGGCAGCGCGGTGGTGGAGTTGCACGAGGATGCGTGCAAACCCGGCGACCGCGTGGTGCTCATCGACGACCTCATCGCCACCGGCGGCACCATGATGGCCGGCAAGAAGCTGCTGGAGCGGCTGGGCGCGGTGGTGGTGGAGGGCTGCGCCATCGTGGACCTGCCGGAGCTGGGCGGCTCCACGCTGCTGCGGAAGTCCGGTCTCGATCTCTACACCCTGGTGGACTACGCGGGGCACTGAGGAGGCTGAGCCATCGCCTTGACAGCCTGGGGTCGCCTCCCTACCTTCGGGATGCCCAATGAAGGACTGTCCAGGACTAGGAGGCTCCCATGGTGGCCCGGATCGTGAAGTCAGGTCTCCTCACATTCGTCCTGTCCACTTCGCTGGCCACAGCCGCCACGGTGGCCGACGACCAGGACCGCCAGCGGATCCAGCAGCTGGAGCAGAAGGTCCAGGCCCTCGAGAAGCAGGTGAAGAACCTGGAGGCGCTCGTCATCGAGTTCGCCGACGAGCTGGCCCTGCTCAACATCAAGGTGATGGAGCTGGAGAGGCGCGCGGGAATCCCCGTGAAATGACCGTTGAAGGATGAGACGGGGCGGCGTGTCCAGCTTCGGCGGGTATTGACAGGACCGGGCCGGCGACCGGACCCTGGGGCACTCCGATCCATGTTCGTGTCCGCAAGCCACCGATGATCCTTCCGCGGGGCCATCCCATGGAACCCTGGCATATCCGGTCCATCGAGGAAACCTTGGCCCTCCTCGGCACTCACCCCGACATGGGCCTGGAGGCGGGCGAAGCCCGCAGGCGTCTGGCCGAACATGGGCCGAACCGGCTGGTGCAGAAGGAGGGAAAGTCCCTGCTGCAGCGCTTCCTGGGGCAGTTCAAGGATGTCCTGATCCACATCCTTCTCGCTGCCGCCGTCATCTCCGTGGCCCTGGGCGAAGTCTCCGATGCCACCATCATCCTGGCCGTGGTGATCATCAACGCGGTGGTGGGCGTGATCCAGGAGTCCAAGGCGGAGAAGGCCATCGAAGCCCTCAGGAAGCTGGCGGCGCCCCGGGCGCTCGTGATCCGGGGCGGCGAGCGCCGGGAGATCCCGGCCGAGGACCTGGTGCCCGGTGACATTGTGGTGATCGATGCGGGGCGCATCCTTCCCTGCGACCTGCGGTGGATCGAGGCGGTGAACCTGAAGGTGGAGGAGGCCGCGCTGACCGGAGAGTCGGTGCCCGTCGACAAGGAAGCCTCGGCCCGCGTCGAAGCCGCGGCGCCCCTCGGCGACCGGCGGAACATGGGCTACCTCTCCACGGTGGCGACCTACGGCCGCGGCCGGGGCGTCGCCGTCGGCACAGGCATGTCCACGGAATTGGGGCGCATCGCGACCCTGCTCGAATCGGAGCCCGAGGAGATAACGCCCCTCCAGCGCAAGCTCGAGGGCTTCGGCAAGCGGCTGGGCATCCTGATCCTGGCTCTGTGCGTCCTCATGTTCGCCCTGGCCGTGGGGCAGGTGCTGCTCCGGCAGGGCATGATCCCGAAGAACACGCTCTTCGAGCTCTTCCTCACCGCCGTGTCGCTGGCCGTGGCCGCCATTCCCGAGGGCCTCCCCGCCATCGTCACCATTGTCCTCGCCATCGGAGTGCAGCGCATGAGCCGGGAAAAGGCGCTCGTGCGCCGGTTGCCCGCCGTGGAGACCCTGGGGGCGGTGACCATGATCTGCTCGGACAAGACGGGCACCCTCACCCGAAACCGGATGGCGGTCACCGCCTGGTTCGCAGATGGAGCGTCGGGTGCTGCGGACGCCCTGGAGCCCAGCCGCCCAGGCCAGCGGCGGTTCCTCGAGGCGCTGGCCTACTGCAACGATGCCTGCCTGGGGAGTGAGGGGGAGGCGGTGGGAGATCCCACGGAAATCGCCCTCCTGGAGTTCGCCGCGGCGAAAGGCGTCCGGCAGGCTTCGCTCCTGGCCGAGGCACCCCGGGTGGGGGAGCTGCCCTTCGACTCCAATCGCAAGACGATGAGCACCGTCCATGTGATCCGAGGCGACCGGGTCGTGATGACCAAGGGGGCGGCGGATCGCCTGCTGGACCACTGCGACCGGATCCTCCTGGGTGGCGAAGAGATCCCTCTCGATGCCATGCGCCGGGCCGAGGTCCTTGCCGCCGCCGAGGCCATGGCGGAGAACGCGCTGCGGGTCCTGGGGGCGGCGTATCGCACCCTCGACGGGGAGGAGCCGGTGTGGGGAGAGGGCCTGGAGTCGGGACTTGTCTTCCTGGGCCTGGCCGGGATGATCGATCCCCCGCGCCTCGAGGTGCGGGACGCCATTGCTTCCTGCCGGACATCCGGCATCGGCGTCACCATGATCACCGGGGACCACAAGGCCACGGCGCTGGCCATCGCCCGGGATCTCGGCATCGCCCAGCGCGTGGAGGAGACCCTTTCAGGAGCCGAGATCGATGGGCTGGACGACCGGGCGCTGGCCGAGCGCGCACGGGTCGTGCGGGTCTTCGCCCGCGTCTCGCCCGAGCACAAGGTGCGCATCGTCAAGGCGCTCAGGACCGAGGGGCACATCGTGTCGATGACGGGGGACGGCGTGAACGATGCGCCGAGCCTCAAGGCGGCCGACATCGGCGTCGCCATGGGCATCACGGGCACCGACGTGGCGAAGGGTGCCTCGGACATGATTCTCGCCGACGACAACTTCCAGACCATCGTGCGTGCCGTGGAGGAGGGTCGGAACATCTACGAGAACATCCGGAAGGCCATCTTCTTCCTGCTCTCCTGCAACCTTGGGGAGATCCTCTGCATCTTCGTGCCCATCCTCATGGGCCTACCCATCCCGCTGCTTCCCATCCACCTGCTGTGGGTGAACCTCGTGACGGACACCTTCCCGGCCCTGGCCCTGGGCATGGATCCAGGGGATCCGGATGTGATGAAGGCTCCGCCGCGCGATCCCAAGGAGAACCTCTTCGCCCGGGGCGGCACGCCCTTCGTGGTGCTGAATGGGCTGGTGAAGGGGGGGCTGGCCCTGGGAGCCTTCTACGCAGGCCTGGTCATGGGTGGTGGCGGGGAAACGGGGCTCATCGTGGCTCGGACCATGACCTTCTGCGTGCTCAGCCTCACCCAGCTCTTCCATGCCTTCAACACCCGCCACCTCACCAAGTCGCTGCTGACCATCGGCCTCTTCGGGAACCGGTGGCTCGTGGGCGCCTTCGTGCTGTGTTCGGCGATCCAGGTGGTCGTGGTCCTCGTTCCGGGACTGGCCGTCTTCTTCAAGGTGGTGCCTCTGGATGCCTGGCAGTGGACGGTGGTCTGGCTGTTCTCCCTGTCGACGGTGCTCCTGAACGAGCTCGCCAAGCTCGGCGTGCGGACCTTCTCCCGGTAGCGGTGTCCCGTTCCCAGTAAGATGGACCGCAGACACAGGGATCGACATGCCGAACAAGAAGAGGATCGGGATCGCACTGGCCGGAGGGGTCGGGTACTGCATGACCCACATCGGCGTGTTCCAGGCCCTGGAGAACGCCGGCATCAAGCCGGACATGATCGCCGGAACCTCGGGCGGGGCGCTCATCGGGGCGCTCTACGCCTCGGGCATCCGCCTGGACCGCATCGAGGAGATCGCCAAGGGGATCAAGTGGAGCAAGCTCATGGGCGCCACGCTCTTCTTCAAGGGCCTGGCGAACAGTGAGCCCATCGAGGAGCTGGTGGAGGAGCTCCTGGGCAAGGGGCGGCGCTTTGCGGATCTGGGTACCGAGTTCCTGGTGTCCACCGTGGACCTTGTGACCGAGCGGAAGATCATCTACCCCGAGCAGCCCTCGCAGACCCTTGCGCGCCCGGTGCGAGCCTCCTGCAGCCTGCCCATGATTTTCACGCCCGTGAAGGATGGGGAGCGCCTGCTGGTGGACGGCGGCATGCTGGTGCCCCTGCCCACGCGCGAGCTGCGGGAGCGCGGCGCGGAGTTCGTCATCGGCGCCAACTTCAAGGTCGCCCGCGACGAGCCGCGGAACCTCTTCGACGTGGCCCTGCGCACCCTCAACATCTCCAACCAGGAGCGGCTGGAGGCCTCCCTGGCGGCAGCCGACCTCCACATCGAGAGCCACATCGGCCAGGGTAGCCGGTGGGACCTGGCCGCCGCCGTGGATCTCATCAAGGTGGGCCGCATGGCGGCGGAGGACGCCCTGGCCAAGCATCGGGATCTGCTGCGTGAGCTGGTATAGGGCGCGATAATCGAGATCGAGCGCGATTCCATTGCGGAGGAGCGGACCGATGGCCTTCTTGGATCTCACGAATCTGTGGAATCGGCCTGTGCGGCCGTACGGGTTCCGTCGACGGCTCCGGGCGGGTGCATGCGCGCTGACGGCGGCGCTGGGCTTGGCCGGTGCCTTTGGATGGTCCCAGGGGAAGGCGGCCGGGGGTGTTCCGGTCCAGCCGGCCGCCTTCCAGCTGGTCCGATCCGGCCGGGGAACCCTGCTGGGGCGCCTCCGGCAGGTGGATCCGATGCCCTGCTACGAGCTCGTCTACGAAGCGGATTACCGGCTCGAGGACCTGGTGCGACCGACCTCCTCGGCGCGGCTGTCGAAAGGGGCTGAGGCCTATGCCTGCACCGGTTTTTCGGCCCGCCTGCCGGAGGGCCAGCCGCTCTACGGTCGGAACTTCGACTGGCACCCCAATCCCGCCCTCGTGCTCATGACTCGGCCCAAGGGGCGCTACGCATCCATCTCCCTGGTGGACAACTCGTACCTCGGCTACTCCGCCACGCGCACCCCCATGGAAGCGCCCCAGGACCTGGAGGGGGCCTGGCGCCTGCCGTTCGACGGAATGAACGAGAAGGGGCTCGTCGTCGGCATGATGGCGGTGGACCATGCGGAAGGACCGAAGGGCGCCGGCAAGCCCAGGATCGGTGAGCTGGGCATCCTGCGCGTGCTGCTCGACCGCGCCGCCACCGTGCGGGACGCCATCACCCTCATGGGCGAGTACGAGATCGACCTTGCGAACCCCCCCATCCACTACCTGCTGGCGGACCGCTCCGGGGATGCCGCCATCGTGGAATTCACGGGAGGGAAGCTCCATGTCTTCCGCACTGGCAAACCCTGGGCCGTCTCCACGAACTTCCTCCTGGGGGAGGTTCCGCCCCCGGCAAGGGATCGGGCCTGCTGGCGGTTCGCCAAGGTGTCCGACCGCCTGGGGCAGTCGAACGGGGTCCTTGATCGAAAGGGAGTCCTTGATCTGCTGGAGGCCGTCTCCGTGCCGAGAACCCGCTGGTCAGCGGTCTATGAGCCTGACTCCTTGACGCTCACCCTCGTGCTGGTGCGCCGGTTCCGGCAACCCCATCGATGGTGCTTGGAGACCAAGACTTCTCCATAAGGAACGGGCAGCCTGCTCCAGGAGACCCCATCACCTCTGCGGTTCAAGCGTCCGATGCTCCGGGCTGGTCAGGAGATCCGCTTGCGCAGCTCCGCTTCGGCGAAGGTGAGGTGTTCGAGCATCGCCTTGGATGCGCGTCTGGCATCCCTCGCCTGGATGGCCTCGAACACACGGGTGTGCTGATCGATGATCTTCTGGACGTTGGAGGCGCTGTCCAGGAAGAGTTGGCGGCGCGCGATGGAAACGGCCTTGGTGAACTCCTCGGATACGGTGCGGAAGAGCTTCGTGAGGAGGCTGTTGTGTGTCGCGTCGGCCACGGCATAGTGGAAGGCGGTGTCGAACTCCTCCCCTTTCTCCGAGTCCTGGAGATTGATCCCTTCCTTCATCTTCTCGAGCAGCTGGCCGATCTGTTCCACCTCTTCGCTGCTGGCGCGTTCGGCCGCGAGGCCTGCGGTGGCCGTCTCGAAGATGCGGCGCACTTCGAACATCTCGAGAAGCGAGCCGCGGTCCACGGCGAGGAACATGGCCAGGGGACGGATGATGTCGTCGGTGTCGGTATCGCGCACGAAGGTGCCATCACCGGGACGGATTTCCACGAATCCAAGCATCTCCAAGGCACGGATGGCTTCCCGCACGGATACGCGGCTGACTTGCAGCTTTTCAGCCAAATCTCGCTCTGCCAGGAGCTTGTCTCCGGGCTTGAGTTCGCCCCCGGCGATGAGCTGCTGGATCTGCTCCACGATGTCTTCGTAGAGCCGCTTCGTCTTGACAGGCGTGAATTCAATGGCCACGAGGACCTCGAGGGACGATTTCGATCCTATCAGCCAAGACCGGGAGGGAGTGGCGTTAGGGAGGAAGACTGGAAAAAGCTCATTCATTCGTGAATTTCAAAGAGAACAATAAATAATCAAATAGAACTTTGTTGCGATTCCGCACGTCCGGCGGCTGGGTTCGGGCCCCCGGTTGAACGGGATCGAAGCTTGTCGCCATGAATGTCTCCCGGGGATTGAGAAACGCCATTGCCGGAACGACAAGAGCGCAACCACAGGAAAGGGC
>CAYZND010000179.1:0-7196 GCA_964479495.1 uncultured Mesoterricola sp. | reverse complement strand
GTTGATGACGGCGATGCGATCGGTGATGAAGCGGACCACGGACAGGTCGTGGGCGATGAAGAGGTAGGTGAGGCCCTTGCTGCGCTGCAGGGCGGAGAGCAGGTTCAGCACCTGGGCGCGGATGGAGACGTCCAGGGCCGAGATGGGCTCGTCGGCCACAATCAGCTCGGGCTCCATGATGAGGGCTCGGGCGATGCCGATGCGCTGGCGCTGGCCGCCGGAGAACTCGTGGGGGAAGCGGCTGGCGAACTCCGGCAGCAGACCCACCTCCAGCAGGGCCTTCTTCACCTTCTCCTGGCGAGTGGCCTCGTCCAGCTTCTGCTCCAGGTTGAGCAGCCCCTCCGAGACGATGTAGTCCACCTTGGCCCGCTCGTTGAGGGAGGCCATGGGGTCCTGGAAGATCATCTGGATCTTGCGCACCACCTCCCGGTCCAGTTCCGCCGGGATCCTGCCGTTGATCTTGCGGTCCTTGAAAAGGATCGACCCGGCGCTCGCCTGGTTGATGCGCACGATGGCCCGGCCGATGGTGGTCTTGCCGGAGCCGGACTCGCCCACGAGGCCGAAGGTCTCGCCCTTGTAGACGGTGAAGTTGACGTCCTTCACGGCGGTGAAGGTGCCGCCCTTCACATGGAAGTCGACCCGCAGGTCCTTCACGTCGAGCAGGGTCTCCCGTGCGCTCATGCGTCCCTCCGGGCGTACTTGGCCTTGAGGGCCTGAATGGGTGCGTGGGGCTCGAGCCGTGGGGAGCGCGGATCCAGGAGCCAGGTGGTGGCCGAGTGGGTGGGGCTCACCTGGAACTCCGGGGGCTCCTGCACAAAGTCGATCTTGAGGGCCCGGGGGTTGCGGGGCGCGAAGGCATCGCCCTTGATCTCGTTGAAGAGGTTGGGCGGCGTGCCGGAGATGGCGTAGAGGTCGTGCCCCTTGACCCCCAGCTGGGGCAGGGAGGATAGCAGGGCCCAGGTGTAGGGGTGGCGGGGGTCGTAGAAGACCTCCTCTGCCGTCCCCTTCTCCACCAGCTTGCCCGCGTACATCACCGCCACCCGGTCCGCCACATTGGCCACCACCCCCAGGTCGTGGGTGATGTAGATGGTGGTGAAGCCGAAGTCCTTCTGGAGGTTCCGGATGAGGCCCAGGATCTGGGCCTGGATGGTCACGTCCAGGGCCGTAGTGGGCTCGTCGCAGATGAGGATGCGCGGCAGGCAGGCCACCGCAATGGCGATGACCACCCGCTGGCGCATGCCGCCCGACAGCTCGTGGGGGTACTGCTTGGCCCGCAGCTCCGGGTTACGGATGCCCACGCGGTCCAGCATCTCCACGGCGGCGGCCTCGGCGGCCTTGCCCGTGAGCCCCCGGTGGAGCTCGATGGCTTCCTGGATCTGCAGGCCGATCTTGCGCAGGGGATTCAGGGCCGTCATGGGGTCCTGGAAGACCATGGAAATCTTCTTCCCCCGAATCTTCAGCCAATCGACCTCCTTCGTGTAGCCCGAGAGGTCCGTGCCCTCGAACTCGATGCGGCCCGAGTCGATCCAGCCGTTCTGGTCCAGCATGCCGATGAAGGACTTGGTGAACACGGACTTGCCCGAGCCGGACTCCCCGACGATGGCCAGGGTCTCACCCTCGTACAGATCCAGGCTGGTGCCGCGGATGGCGGTGAGCACGCGCCCCCGCAGGTTGAACTTCACGACCAGGTCCTTGACGGAAAGAATGGGTGTCTTCATGGCGATCTCCTCAGACGTGGTTGCGGGGATCGGACGCGTCGGAGAACGCGTTGCCGAGCACGTAGAGCGAGATCGTGATGAAGGACAGCACGATCGTCGGGAAGAGGAGCTGGTACCGGAGCTCCGGCGACATCATGATGAGCCGGCCCTCGTTCACCAGGTTGCCCAGGGAGGGGATGCTCACGGGCAGGCCGATGCCGATGTACGTGAGGAACACCTCCCAGCCGATGGTCCCGGGGATCGACAGGGCCGTCTGCATCATGATCACGGAGACCAGGTAGGGCAGCAGGTTCTTGGCGATGATACGCCGGGTGGGCGTCCCCAGGCAGCGCGACGCCAGGTTGTACTCCCGGTCCCGGATGATGACGATCTGGTTCCGGATGAAGAGGGCCATCCCCAGCCAGCCCGTGGTGCACATGGCGATGACCATGGTCTTGAAGCTGGGCTTCATGATGTAGGCCAGGAGCATCAGCAGGATGACCGTGGGCACATTCCGGAGGACGTTGTAGACCTCCGTCATGAGCCGATCCAGGCGCCGGATGTAGCCCCAGGCGGCCCCGAAGGCGATGCCCATGGCGATCTCGAAGACGCCCACGGTCAAGGCGATGAGCAGGGAGGTGCGGGTGCCGCTCCAGATACGGGACCAGAGGTCCTGGCCGATGGCGTTGGTGCCGAACCAGAAGTCCTTGTTGGGGGTCAAGTTCCGGATCTGCATGCCCGTGGCCGGGTCGTTGTAGATCTCCGTGGGGCTCTTCTGCCCGGGCAGGAAGGGCTGGATGAACGTGAAGAGCAGCAGGGACGCCAGCAGAATGAGCAGGAGCAGGGCCAGCTTGTTCTTCAGGAAGACCCGGAAGGTGGACTTCCAGTACGAGTAGTCCGAGTAGCCCGTGCGCTCGCTGGAGTCCGCATCGAACTCCGCAAAGGTGAACAGCTCGGAATCGGGGAGGTTCTGAACGTCCGACATCACCGGGCTCCTTCACCTTTGTCGTGCTTGATGCGCGGGTCGACCATGGCCATGAGGACGTCGCCCAGGAAGAGACCCACGATGCCCACGGACGAGAAGATCAGCACCAGGGCCTGCACCAGCGGATTGTCCTGGCGCGTGATGGCGTCCACCAGGAGGCCGCCCATGCCCGGGATGGAATAGAGGGACTCCACGTAGATCGAACCGGAGATGGTGGCCAGGATGGCGGCGGGCAGGTACTGGGCCATGGGCACGTAGGCGTTGCGCATGACATGCTTCACCATGATGGCGGAGCTGGACATGCCCTTGGCGCGGGCCAGCTTGATGTAGTCCTTGTTCAGCTCGTCCACCATGTAGCGCCGCATCCAGATGGCGTAGCCTGCGATGCTGCCCAGGGACATGGAGACCGCCGGCAGCAGCCAGCTCTTGGGCTCGTGCTTGTCGAAGAGGATCGGCAGCTTCAGGAGATCGCTGGCGTAGAGCTGGACAAAGAGCAGGTAGACCGCCAGGGGCACCGCGTTGATGAACACCACGTAGGTGGTCCAGGTGCGGTCCCAGAAGCGGCCCTTGTGCCGGGCCATGTGGACGCCCATGGCCAGTCCCAGCAGCAGGGATACGGCCGTGGCCACGAGACCGAAGCTCACGGAGTACGGAATGCGCGGCCCGATGATCTCCGTGACCGGCACGTCGACGCGGTAGACGGTGGAGGTCCCCAGGTCTCCCTGGGCGAGCTTGGTGTAGAAGGTGCCGACTTGCTGGTACCACGGGTCCAGCAGGCCCATCTTGTCCAGGATGGCCTCCTGCTGTTCGGGGCTCAGCTTGTCGTACCGCGCCCCGAAATAGCCTTCCACAGGCAGCAGGCGCATGAGCAGGAAGACGACGGTGACCACCAGGAACAGCGTCACCATGGATTGTGCCAAACGTTTCAGGGAGTACTTGAGCATCGTGTTCCAGGCCTGGGCCTACCTCCGTCTCGATTCAATCACGACCTCGCGGAACCGGCCGGGATGCGTGCTTTCCCGGCCGGTATCCACCAAAGGTCCCTCAGCGGCCTACTTCGCCTTGCGCAGGGCGGCGGCGCGCTCCTTCTCCCATTCCATCGCCGTGCCCGTGAACTGCTCGGGGGTCATGGGACGGTCCAGCACCACCTGGCCCTTGAACTTGAGGGTGGAGACGCCGAAGGGGGCGAAGGGACTTGCGTAGTACTCGAGCTTGGAGGCCACGTGACCGCCGGAAGCGCTCCGGGCCGCCATGCCGTGGGCGTAGGGGATGACGAAGGCTTCACCGATGAGGAAGGCTTCCGCCTTGGCGAAGAGGTCGTAGCGCTTCTTCAGGTCCACGGTCTCGGCCTTGGCAGCCACGACCAGGTTGTCGTACTTGGTCTTGCCGTTCGCTTCGGTGTAGCCCACGGCGAACTCGGGCCGGTTGTAGTTGGTGCCCGCCACGAAGGGGTCCGTGTAGGTCTCGGGATCGGCGTAGTCGGGACCCCAGTTGCACTCCTGGAGGGCGAAGTTGCCCGCTCGCCGGGTGGCGTTCAGGAACCCCGTGGCCGGGAAGGACACCGGAATGACATCCACGAAGTCCTTGCCCAGGGCGCCTTCCAGCTGCTGTTCCACCACCTGGGCGCGGTTGGCCCACTCGGTGGAGCTGGCGTTGTAGGGCATGAGTACCTTGACCGGGAATTTGGCCTTGCCGGCCAGTTCCTTCTGGGCCTGACCCTTGAACTTGAGGGCCGCCTTCTTGTCGAAGGAGTTGGTCTTGGTGAAGTCGTTCAGGTCGCCCAGGGTCACGAAGTCCTTGCCCCCCGTCGCGGCAAAGGCCTTCGGCGTGATCGTGTTCTGCAGGCGGCTGTCGGGGCTGTAGGGATCGGAGGTCATCATGGCGGCCCGGCGATCCAGGGCGTGGAAGACCGCCTTGCGGAAGGCCTTGTTGTTGACGGCTGCCTTCCAGTTGTCAGGCTCGTACTGGGCATCGAACTTGGGCTGGAAGTTGAAAGCGTAGAAGTAGGTGTAGGCCGTCGGCATGGTCGGATGGACCTGGGCCTTCTTCGCGGGATCCTTCATCCAGCTGTCCAGCAGCGACGGAGGAATGACCGCCTCCGTGACATCGCCGCGCAGGAACAGCTCTGGAGCGAGCGTCGAGGCTTCCTTGTTGTACTTGAAGACCTGGCGTTTGATGTGGACGTTCTCGGCGTCCCAGTACTTGTCGTTCTTCACCAGAAGCCGCGAGCTCTGGGGTTCGTACTCGGACAGCAGGTAGGCTCCGTTGTAGAGCATCTGCTTGTTGCTGGTGCCGAACTTGGGGCCTGCCTCGGCCAGGAACTTCCCGTTGACGGGCATGAACGAGACGTAGGTCAGCATGGACAGGAAGTAGGGGACGTTCTTCTCGAGGGTGTACTCGAGGGTGTACTTGTCCTTGGCCTTGACGCCCACCTGCGCGAAATCCGTCAGCTCGCCCTTGAAGAACTTGTCGCTGTTCTTCAGGACGCCGGTCAGCACGTCGGCGGTCTGGGAGGCATTGGCCTTCGTCAGGATGTACTTGGCGGAATCGACCCAATCCTGAGCGGTCACTTCACCGTACTCCTTACCGTCTGCCGTGAGCCACTTGACGCCGGGGCGCAGCTTGAAGGTCCAGGTGAGGCCATCCTTGGACGCGGACCACGACAGCGCCAGGGAGGGACGGAGGATGCCGTAGCGATCGTATTCCACCAGGTTGTCGATGGTGTTGGCGGCCATCTGGTGGACGTTCTCCGAGCCGGAGATCATGTAGTTCAAGGTCTCCAGCTCGCCCGCGTAGACCTCGAAGTAGTCGCCGGAGCGGCGCGGCGCGGACAGTGCCGGGGTGCTGGTGGCGACCACCAGGGCCGCACAGAGGGGAATCAGTAGTTTCTTCATGGACCGCTGCCTCCTGGAAAAGGAATTGGAAAGACCGGTGATGCAAGGCCGGATTCTGGAACGGCTGTAGCATGCGCGTGAAATTTTGGCAGCACAAATACAAATTCTTTGGGCCTTGATTCAGTCTTGATATGGTCAACCCCCGTCTCCGTAAGGGCTCACTCGGACTGATCGGGGCCCGTCTTCAGGAAGGAGAAGTGCCGCCAGGCGCTGGTCATGTGGGAACCGATGGAGGCGACGGCCGTCCCGGCCAGGTACCACTCCAGCCGGGCCCCTGGGAAGACGTTCCCCAGGCCCAGCAGCACCAGCTTCAGCAGCACCGCGATCCCCGAACCCTGGACCAGGAATGTGCAGCTCTTGTACAGGTCGATGCCCAGCAGCAGCGTGCCGCTCAGCACCGTGATCCAGATCCAGGTCCACAAGGTGTCGTGGGTGCCTCCCCGGCCGATGCCTCCCAGCACCATGCCCATGGCCAGGATGTGGACCGTGCGCAGGGCCACCTGGAGGGGACGTCCCCAGGGAACATGCCGGGGCTCCGGCGGGAAAAGCAGCCTACCTAGCGTCCAGTTCTGAGGCACCTCACCGGCCTCCCTTCCCTGGAGTTATATCAGACCCCGAGGCCGGGCGCCCCGAGGCCGGGTGCTCCGAGGCTAGGCGCCCCTTGAGCTCTGATACGCTCCGAGATGGTCTTCCCCTGGGTGAAGTTCAGCAGGCAGTCAGGACCACCGGCCTTGGAATCCGTGCCGGACAGGTTGAAGCCACCGAAGGGATGGACCCCCACCAGGGCTCCCGTACAGCCCCGGTTCAGGTAGAGGTTGCCCACGTGGAACTCGGTGCGCGCACGTTGCAGGGGGTCGAGGTCCAGGGAATAAAAGGCCCCCGTGAGGCCATACCGGGTGTCGTTCGCCACCTGCAGCGCCTGCTCGAAGGAGTCCACCTCCAGGACGCCCATCACGGGCCCGAAGATCTCCTCCTGATCCAGGAACCCGCCCGGGGCAACTCCATCAAACACGGTGGGCTCGATGAAGTAGCCCTCCCAGTCGATGCGGTGGCCGCCCGGAACCAAGCGGGCCTCCCGCCGTCCCCGCTCGATGACCTTCAGGATGTCCCGGAGCGCACCCTGGTTGGCCACGGGCTCTGTGAAGACGCAGCAGTCCTCCCAGGGGTCGGCCACGGGCAGCTTCTTGGCTTTCTCAACCACACGTTCGAGCAGCGCCTTCTTCACGCGGCGGTCCACCACCAGCCGCGAGCAGGCGGAACACTTCTGGCCCTGGAAGCCGAAAGCCGAGCGCACGATGCCCGTGGAGGCCGCGTCCAGGTCCGCCGTCTCGTCCACCAGGATGGCGTTCTTGCCTCCCATCTCGGAGACGTAGCGGGTCATCCACTTGCGGCGCGGGTCGGGCTTGGCAATGAGCTCGTTGATGCGCAGGCCCACCTCCGCGGACCCCGGGAAGGCCACGAAGCGGACCTCCGGGTGGGTGACGAGGTGATCCCCGATCTCGCCCCCAGACCCCGGCACCAGGTTCATGACCCTGGGGGAATCCCGGCCTCTTCGGCCAGGGCAAAGAACAGTAAGCATTCCGCCGGTGCGATCCGGTAGTGCGAGGCAGGCGTGAACTC
>CAYZND010000178.1:0-7367 GCA_964479495.1 uncultured Mesoterricola sp. | reverse complement strand
CCCTTGGGGCTCGAAAAACAGTTCCCGATTCAGGGGCCTGATGGCGAAACTCATCCCCGCCCTCCGGCCCACCCGAAGAGAATGGAAGCCATGGTCGCCCTGCTGCGGAACGCCCCCCAGACGCCTCTGGACACCCTGCGTGCCCTTCTGTCCGAATACACGGCGGAGGACGGCTCCTTCCAGGGTCGGCTCCAGCACCTTCTGCAGGTGCACCGGCGGCAGATCTTCCGGGAGCTAGGCTCGCGCCTGGCTCAGACGACCACGCCCAAGGGGCTGCGCCGGACCATCCTTTCGCTGATCCCCAAGTTCGACTGGCCGGAATGGACCCCCTTCATCCTCCAAGCCCTGCAGCAGGAAGCGGACCTGGGCGTGTTCGACGAGGGCTGCGCCGCCCTGGGCACCCTGGCCACCCGGGAGGCCTACGAGGCCCTGAAGCAGCTCCAGGTGCTGCGCAACGACCCCGACCGTCAGGTGATCCTGAACCGAGAGCTGGCCTCGTTCCAGCCCCAGCAGGGCGTGGGCTACTATGTCAGCCGTCTCATGGAGGGCCAGAGCAACGTGAAGCTCGCCCTCCAGGGCGCCAAGATCCTCGCCGTCTGCTCAGAACCCGCGGACCTGCCCGCGCTGGTGGAAGCCCACCGCACCGGGGACGCCCTGACCCAACGCCTGGCCATCCGGGTCATCGCCTCCCTGCGGGCTCCAGAGGCCACCCGCTACCTGCTCGAAGTCCTGGAGCAGGCCCGCCATGAGTTCGTGGCCCTGCAGCAGGTCATGGAGGTGCACCGGCGGACCCAGAACCTGGGCCGGGGCTCGGCCAAGCCCGAGTTCCTCCGCCTGGTGGCCGAGCGCTTCGAAGGGACGGTCCCGGAGACGGCGGAATGCCTGGACCGGGCCAATGCGCTCGAAGGATCGGAAGCGGGGCAGGAACTGGAACCCCTCCGAGCAGCCCTCCAGGATCTCTTCGACCGCTACCTGCTGGAGTGCCTCACCCTGCTGCTGGAGGGCAAGGTTGCCCGGTATTCCGCCTACCAGTCGGAAATCTCCGACCATGCGGAAACAAGGCAGCCGCAGCTGACGACGGTATGCGACCAGGCGGCCGAGGCTCTGGCGTATCGGGTGGATCTGGGACTCCTCGCGTTCCAGGAGGCCTGCGGCCTCCTGACGGAAGCCTTCCGGGTCCGGCTGGGGGGGGACGGCTTCATCCAGGCCTTCCTTCGTCTGGTGCCCGCGGAGGAGGAGGGCATCCTGGGCGAGCTGCTCGCGGATCCGGATCTAGGTCGCCGCCAGCGCTACCTCAACGCCCTGGGCAGCCGGGAAGATGACGCCCTCGTGCCCTTCTTCCTGAAGGCCATGCAGGACCCCATCGTGGAGGTGGGGCTCCTGGCCATCCATCACCTGGGCAAGCTGCCCTCCAGCTTCCCGGCCCTGATGAAGCTCTTTGAATCGGGCCAGCCGGAGCAGGTGCGGCTCGCCATCCGTGTCTTCGGCGAGAACCACACGCGCCTGGCCGCCGAACCCCTGGTGTCCTTCATGCAGAAGGACACCCGCGACGACGTCCTGGTGGAAGCGGTGGAAGCCCTGGCCAACATCCGGTACCCCGCGGGAGCCCCCGTCGCCCTGGACATGCTGCACGACGGCAAGCCCTTGAGCCTCCAGCTGGCCCTGGCACGGGCCCTGGGTCAGATGGGCACCGCCGAGGCCTCCCTGGGGCTGCTCCAGAAGTCCCCCGCCCTCAAGCACCCTCAGGTGCTCATCCTGGCCCTCGAGGGGGCCATCACGGCCTTTCCGGCCTTCGACATCCCCATGCCCGTGGAGCACGTGCCGGCCCTGATGCACCTGGCCGAGCGCTGCTTCGACGAGCGCGAAGGCGAGGGCCAGCGGCTGCGGGCCATGCTGGCCCTGCAGGACTTCTACGCCTTCGATAAGGATGCCTACGAGAAGCTCAAGGACCAGTTCTCGGACTTCCTGTTCAACATGCGCACCAAGGAGAACTGGGACCGCGAGAACAACGACAAGGTGGCCGCGGTCATCAAGGAGCTGGGCCGCCGGAGCGCCAGCCTGGGGCTCATCGCCAAGAAGGAGGTCCAGATCCGGGGTCAGCTCCAGGGCCTCCCCCCCAAGGCCCCCAAGCGGGCCGAGGGCCTGCTGGCGCTGCGCGAGTCCCTCCAGGATCCCGAGCTCATCATCCGTCCGGAGTTCGCCCGTGAGCTCGCCGATTTCGTGCTGCGGGAGCTTGATGCCCCGGGCGCGGAGTGGCGGGAGGTGGCCCACCTCTGCGAGATTGGAGGCCTCACCCACCAGACGGACCTGGTGGAGCCCATCCGGACCGTGTTCCAACGGGCCACAGGCTTGGGCCTCAAGAGCGCCGCCCGCTCGGCCCTCCTCCAGTTGGGGCTCACCGAGGCGGACCTCAACCGCAGGCCGCCCATCCGCAGCATCCTGGTCATCGAACCCAGCGCCTTCTTCCGCAAGCGGCTGGTGGCCGCCCTCACCGCCACGGGCCTGTGGAAGCTGGCGGAGGCGGGCAATCGCCAGGAGGCGGGAGCGATCCTGGAGCAGGGCACCGTGGACCTGATCATCTCCGAGAGCCAGGACGCCGAGGGAGAGCTTGGCTCCTGGCTGCAGCCCCTCTGGGAGCGGCAGCGCTTCCGTCTGGCCCTCCTCTCCACCTCCAACCGGGACCTTGGAGGGATGGCCGACGTCCCGTGGCTCCTGGGCACCCTGTTCAAGCCCTACCCCAACGAACAACTCTTGCGGGCCCTGGAGTCATGACTCCGATCGAGCCCCCCATGGGCTAGACTCGAAGTCGAACCTTTCCTTTTCCGATCCTTCCGAGGCCGTCATGTCCCCGCTCCCCTCCTGGATGCGTCCATTGCCCCTGATGCTCGCGCTGGCGATGGCCTTGGGAGCCCAGGAAGGCGACCTGGCCGAGCGGCTCTTCCGCTCCGGAGAACGGGCGTACACGACCAAGTCCTACCCGGAAGCCTTCGAGACCTGGAACCAGCTGCTTCAGTCCTCCCCCAAGTCCCCTTTCGCGGCGGAGGCCCTGCTGCGCATGGCCCGGCACCGCCTGGAGGTCGAGGGCAAGCCTGACGAGGCCCTGCCCCTCCTGGAGCGCATCAAGGTCGAGCACATCAAGACACCCTTCGCGGCCGAGGCCATGCTGATGCGGGGCATGATCCTGGCCTCCCGCAGCCACAAGCCCCAGGAGCTGAAGGAAGCCGTAGCCGAGTTCAACCGCGTGCTGGACCTCTTCCCGGACCATCCATCGGTGCTGGACGCCCGGCTGCAGCTCGGACTGGCCGCGAAGATCCAAGGCCAATGGGGTCGCGCCCTCCAGCACTTCATGGAGGTGGTGCGACTGGATCCCACCTCCCCCATCGCCCCCCGGGCCCAGCTCCAGGGCGCGGAAGTGTTGGACCTGCTGGGGGACCTGCCCGGCTGCCTGCGCATGCTGCAGGGCATCCGCAACCAGTACCCCCAGGCCCCGGAAGCCGCGGAAGCCGAGTGGCGGATCGCGCTGCGGGTGAAGCAGCGCATGCAGAAGCCGCCCCTGAAGTCGGAGGGGTTCTGGCCCCAGGGCAAGCAGAAGTGGCTCAAGACGCCCACGATCCTGGCCCTGGACGCCGCGGGCGGCCTGCTCATCTACCAGGATGGTCCGGACCAGGCGGCTCTCCTCAAAGGCACGGAGCTGGTTCCCATGGGCCCCAGCGGCAAGGGGGCCAAGGTCCTGTTGAATGCACCCGGGCGCCAGCTCTGGGTCGTCGGCAAGCAGGGGCTGTCGAGGGCCGATGGAACGAACCGGTTGCTGGGCTCCTTCACGTCGCCCACGGGCGCTTTCCTGGATGCCTGGGGCACCCTCTGGGTCGGGGATTCCCGGGCGACCGCCATCGGCCTCTTCGCCTTCGACGGCACCGAGCGCAGCCTGCCCTCCCCCAGTGCCGTGGGCCTGGTGCCCATGCCCAACGGCGGAGCGGTGCTCGCTTCGGACACGAACCGCTCGCTGCTGTTCCTGGATGCCTCCGGACAGCCCAAGCTCACGGTGCCCTACGGCAAGGACCTCCCCGCCTCCTTCCGTTATGTGATCGCCCTGTGCTCGGATCCGCTGGGCCATGTGGCTGCCATCGTGGACGGTGACTTCGAGGGAGTGGCCATCTGGGGTCCCGACGGCTCCCTGCTCCGGAGCTCGACCTTCAAGGCCTTGGGCCTCAACGGTCGCTTCCGCGCCCTCGCCTTGGATCGCCAGGGGGGGCTGATCCTGGCCGACCGCACCAACGATGTCCTGATCCGGTTGAATTGACATGCGACACCGACTCCTTTCCTCCTTGGCTCGTCCCCTCCTCGCGGGCCTTTTGTGCCTCTCCTTCGCCGGAGCCCAGGACGCCTCCCTGAAGGAGACCTTCCAACAGGCCAAGAGCCTCTGGGCCTCCCAGGGCGACAAGGATGGCGCGTCGGCCCGGTTCGAGCAGGTGCTGGCGGTACTGGAACCCAAGGGCCGCTCCCTGGACCCGGACTGGATTCAGGTGCTCTGCGAGACCTACAACTGGCTGGCGGTGCTGGACGACCGCACCCCTGCCCGGAAGCCCCGCGTCCAGAAGGACCTGGAGGCCATCCTGGCCCTGAACCCCGACTTCGACATCGACCGCAACATCACCAACGCCCGCCTCCAGGGCGTCTTCGATGGCCTGCGCAGCGCGAAGCTCTGCCGCGTGAAGATCAGCCTCAGCCCGGAAGGCGGGCTGCTGACCCTGGACGGAAAGCCGAGCACCCTCGCCGCGAACGGCGTGAAGCACCTTGCGCCGGGTCCGCACGTGCTCACCTACGCGAAGCCCGGCTACCAGCTCCTCGAGCTGCATGCGGAGCTGGCGCTCAAGGAGAGCAAGGCGCTGGACTTCGCCCTGACCCGGATCTCCTCCACGGTGAGGTTCCACACATACCCAGCAGAGACCGAGATCCTGCTGGACGGAAAGCCCCTGGGTCGGTCCGGGGGCCAAGCTCCTGCGCTGATCCGTCCCATGGCTGAAAAGCTGGGGCTGCCCCTGGAGCAGCTCTCCGCGGACTTCGTGATTTCGGACCTGCCCGCAGGCAAGCACCTCCTGGAAGTCCGGGCGCCATGCCATCAGACCAAGCGGATCTCGCTCCCCGAGGAGCTCGCTACACCCTTCGCGGACCACCTGCTGGAGCCCGTGAAGCTGGAGCCCTCGAGGGGTTCCCTGACCATCAGCACCCCCACCCCCGGCGGCGAGCTGTTCCTGTCCGGGAAGAGCCTCGGGCCCCTGCCCGTGAAGGATCTGCAGATCTGTTCCGGCTCCTACGACCTGCAGGTCCGCTTTCCGGCCGGCGGCTTCTTCCAGAAGGTGGACATTCAGGATGGCCAGTCCGTGAACCTTCAGATTCGACCCAAGCCGCGTCTTGCGTTCCTCGGCTTCGAAGGCAACGACGAGTTCGCCGGCCGGGAGCGCATCCTGAGCATGCTCCAGGGTCTGGGGACCCGCCTGAAGGAAGTCGCCTATCTGCCACCCCTCGCGGGGGAATCCATCCCGGCGGCCCTGGAACGGGTGAAGTCCGCCCGGGAAGCGGAGATGACGCTCCTGGCTCGACCGGTACCAGGTCAGCCCATCCACCAGATCGAGCTCATCCTCTCGACCGTCACCGGCGAGGAGGAACGCTACCTCATCAAGCCCCTTGAGACCGATCCCCTTGAATCCCTGGCTGTCCGGCTGAACACTCAGGTCTCCCTCTCAGAGCCCTGGATTGGTTTATCTCTGCTGGACATGCCGGGCGGACCGGGTCCTTGGATCCTGCAGGCGGATGCTGCGGCCCTGAAGGCCGGGATCAAGGTGGCCCGCCCCATCACAGGTTTGAATGGCAAGCCGGTGGCCTCGGTGGCGGCCTTCCGCAAGTTCCTGAAGGAGTTCAAGGGCGACAAAGTCACCGTGACGCAAGCGGAATCCAGCGCGACCCTGGCGGTAACCCTCCAACCCGTCGAGCTCCCCGTGAGCGCCTCCAACCTCTGCTACCCCTTCCTGCTGGCGGACCTGCGGTTGCGCTATCTCGGCACCCAGGGGGATGAGGCAGGACTCCTGCGCCTCCAGCAGGCCTTGGCCCTCATGCACTTCCGGCGCTATGACAAGGCCATGGAAGTGCTGCGGGATGCCCGGCTGAGCACGACCCAGGGCGTCTGCCAGGGCACCCTCGACTACTACACCGGCATCTGCCTGCTCCGACTCGGGAACGTCTACCTGTCTGAAGCCACCCAAGCCCTCAACCAGGCGCTGAAATACCCCCAGGCGACCCTCTTCGGACCCGACGGCCCCCTGGTGTCCACCCTCGCGAAGCAAGCCCTGGAAGACCTGAAGCCCTGAACCATCGACCCGGAGGAAACCATGAATACGTTCCGTCACCGCCAGCGCGGAGAAGGCAAAGTCGGGTGCATTGTCAGCCTGCTGGTCCTTATCGTCTGCGCAGCTGCAGGATACAAAGTGGTACCAATCTACTGGAGTGACAACGAGTTGAAGGATGCCGCGAAGGACCTCGCCAGTCGGGCTTCTGTTTCCCCAGTCGAATCCATTGAACTCCAGATCAAGAAGAAGGCAAAAGAACTAGAGATCGCAGAAGCGCTTGCGCCAGGCGCCATGCGAGCCAGCAAGCGTGGAGATGGACAACAAGGTATCTGTACTATCCAACTGAAATATGAGCGAAAGATAGATCTTTATGGCGTATACACATGGGTCGTGAAAGTAGATACGGAAGTTTCCTCTCCATATATTGGTGGACTTTGAACAACTTAAATTAATAACTTGCATTCACAGGTGTCTTAAGTCACTCTGCCAGCATGATCCTGCCGATTTTAGACAAGCACTTAGCCGACCCAGTTGGATTTCGCTCACAATCCGTTGCAAGCTCAAAGTCTGTTACAAACCGGGCTTTGCTTCTAGCTTCCATGGCGGAAGGTGATTCAAGAATCATCGCCGGCCTTGAGGCGGAAGATACGCAGCGCATGCGGAACTGCATCCGTGACCTTGGGATTCCGATCATAGAAGGTCCAGAAAGCTGGGTTATCCGTGGAGGAAGCACGCCGCGGTTCGGTTGTTCTCTTAACACCGGCGCGTCCGGAACCACCCTGCGCTTCCTTCTGCCCTGGCTCGCGCTTGCAGCCCGCGAGCCTGTCCGATTCCAGGGCGACCCTCGACTCTTCGAACGTCCCTTGGGTGGACTCGTAAATGCGCTCCGCTCGGTGGGGGCCTCCTGGGAAGCGCTGCCTGCGGGTGGAGTCCTATGCCCTGCACCGGCTCGGCCTCAACGACTGGACCTGGAGGTCGATCCCTCCGCCAGCAGCCAGTTCCTGACCGGCCTGGAGAAGCGGC
>CAYZND010000177.1:0-7387 GCA_964479495.1 uncultured Mesoterricola sp. | reverse complement strand
TGTTGCCGCTGCCGGTCTTGAGCAGCTCGCCGAGGTAGTTGGTGGGATCCGGGAAGTCGGCAGCCCAGCCAGCGCGGCTGACATAGAAGTCATGGGCCTTCTGGCGGGTATCCAGGAAGGTGGCCCACTCGAGGTTCTTCAGCTCAATGTCCACGCCCAGGATGGTCTTCCACTGCTGCTGCACCCACTCAGCAATCTTCTTGTGGTTGGCGTTGGTGTTGTAGATGACTTCGAACTTGGGGAAGCCCTTGCCGCCGGGGTAGCCAGCAGCAGTCAGAAGCTTCTTGGCTTCCTCGGGGTTGAAGGTGTTGCCCTTGGCGGTCTGGAAGGTGCCGAAGTTGGGCACGAGGCCGCCGGTGGGAACCTGGCCGCCCTTGAGGACCTGCTTCACGAGGGTCTCGCGGTCGGTGGCCATGGAGAAGGCCTTGCGGACGCGGACATCGTTGAAGGGCTTGCGGGTCACGTTGAAGATGTAGTAGTAGACCGTGGAGCCGGGGCCCTTCTGGTAGTCCTTGCGAAGCTTGATCTCTTCGATGCGGTTCATGTCGACGCTGTCCATCCAGTCGACTTCACCCGCCTTGAACTTATCGTAGCCCGTGGCCTGGTCTTCGATGGGCAGGAAGGTGACGCTGCTGAGCTTCACGTTCTTGGCATCCCAGTACTTGGGATTCTTCACCACGACGAGGCGATCCTGGGGCTTCCATTCCTTCAGGGTGAAGGGGCCGTTGCCCACGAAGTTGGCGGGCTTGGTCCAGTCGCCACCGAACTTCTGGATGGCGTGCATCGGCATCACGGCCCAAGCGTAGTGGGCGAGCATGTCGATGATGTAGGGCATGGGGCCAACGAAGGTGGCTTCGAAGGTCTGGGCGTCGATGGCCTTGATCTTCACGCCTTCCTTGGGGCCCTTGCCTTCGTAGTAGGCCTTGGCGCCTTCGAGGCTGTCGTACACCATCTGGGCGTACTCGGAGCCGGTCTTGGGATCCAGGGTGCGGAACCAGGAGTCCACGACCGTCTGGGCGGTGATGGGGGTGCCGTCAGACCAGGTGGCCTTGCGGAGCTTGAACGTGTAGGTCTTGCCCTCGTTGCTGACCTTCCAGCTCTCGGCCAGGCCGGGTTCACCCTTGGCCGTCTTCGCGTTGTTCACCATCAGGCCTTCGAACAGGGCCTGATAGATGTGGTGCTCGGGCACGCCCGTGATCTTCGCGGGATCGAGGGACTGGGGCTCGGCGCCGTTGTTGAAGTAGAAGTCCTGGGCGAACATGGTCGCGGAAGCGGCCAACGCCAGAACGAGTCCGGTGAGTTTTCTCATTTGACCTCCGAGGATGGGAAAAAAAACTATGAAGCACTCCGTTCTACCCCGGTTCCAGGAGGAACACAATGACTTTGTCCCAAAATTTTTAGGAGATTTTCCCGGGAATCCCCTCGGAAACCATAATTAGCCTATTTTCTTTGTTTAGATCTTTTCGAGTCGGGCCGCCAGCCGATAGAGCTCGAACCGGTCCTTGGCTCCCAGCTTGTTCGTGATGTTCGAGAGATGGTTCTCGATGGTCTTCTGGCTGACATCCAGCTCGGCGGCAATCTCTTCGGCCCGTTTCCCGGAAGCCAGCAGACGCAGGACCTCGATCTCCCGCTCCGAAAGGCCCGAGAGACCGCTGCGGGCCGCAGGCGACTTGGCGGATGGCAGGCAGGCCTCCTGGATGAAGAGCTTCAGCGAGGAGGGATCCAGGTAGTAGGTGCAGCTTGCAACCGCATCGAGTGCGGCCACGACGCACTCGAGTCCGGAGTCCTTGGAGACATAGGCCAGCGCGCCCGCCCGGAAGGCGCCAGCGATGTAGTCGAACTCCCGATGCATGCTGGCCACCACGATCTGCGAGCTCGGCAGCATGCGCCGCAGGTTGGCGGCCAACTCCAGGCCGCTGGCACCGGGCAGCGTGATGTCGACGATGAAGAGGTCCGGCTTCTCGGAGCTCGTGGACAGGAACTCGAGCGCATCCTCCGCGGAGCCGACGCCTCCCAGGACCGTGTAGCGTCCCGACCGCTCCAGAATGACCCTGAAGCCTTCGCGGATCGCGGAGTGGTCGTCGATGATGAAGACGCTCTTCATGAAATCTCCTTGCGGCGCGCTGGCACTGTAACACGAAGCGACGAGCCGCCCCACGGACCGTAGCCGAAGTAGAACTTCCCGCCGATCATCCGGGCCCGCTCCTCCATGCCGGTCCGTCCGAGGCCGGGCTTGGTCCCGCGGGGCCCGCGACCATCGTCATCCACCGTGAGCTCGAGGTAGTCACCGAACCCGAAGAGCACGACACGGACATGGGATGCGCCCGAGTGGCGGCGCACATTGGTGAGCGCCTCCTGGAGGATCCGGTAGATGTTGATCTCGGTCTCCGGCGCCACACTGAGTCCGGCCAGTCCTTCCACGGTGAGCTTCACTTCGATTCCCATCTCGTCACCAGTCTCGGCACACAGACGGGCCGCCGCTTCGGCGATGCCCAACCGGTCCAGCTCCGCGGGCCGAAGGCCGTAGCACAGGCTGCGCACCTCATCGATGGCCCGCTCCAGCAGCGAGACGGCTTGCTTGGCGTCCGGCCCCTCGCACAATCCGCAGTAAAGCTTCGCCGCCGCAAGGTCCTGGGCCACGGCGTCGTGCAGCTCATGGGAAATGCGCAGCCGCTCGCCTTCCTGTGCGGCGATGAGGGCACGCGACAGGGCGCGGTTGCGGGCCTCGCCGGCGCTGGAGGCACGCAGGCGGACTTCGAGCATGATGAAGCCGATGATGGCCACCAGGATGCCTGCGCCGGTGACGACGAAGGTTCTCCGGAAGGCACTCAGCTGGTTCTTGGCGTACTCGTCGATGCGCACGGCCATCTGGTAGAGGGTCTGGTCGAAATCTTCCGCGGACTGCAGCGTGTTGCGCTCCGCGCGCAGCTCGCCCGTCTCCAGACGGTAGAAGGCCGCATTGGCCTTGGCCGAAAGGCTGGCGAACTGGGGATCGATCTTCACCAATGCCTGGATCGACGGGTTCTGCCGGAAATCCCGGAAGCGGTTGTAGAAGTCCTCCCGAGGGTTCAGCTGTTTGCGCAGGCCGAATCCCACGGCGGCCTGGCCCCAGGATTCCCTGAGGTTCGTCAGCTCGAGGCGGTCATTGGCGAAGGAGATCTGGGGGCTCAGCAGGGCGCGGTAGAAGAGGATGATGGCCAAGAAAACGAGCACGCCGAGGGCGATCTCGATCCACGTCCGGACTTCGAGCCGGACGCGCAGGAGGCGCTGGATGGCGCGCCGCGAGGCTTTCTGCGAGCTTTCCACCAGACCAGTATATCGGGTGCCTGCCGGGCATCACCGCTTCAAGTCATGGGCAGGAAGCCTTCCGCATAAAGGTAGGCCTTGGCGTCCTCGAGATCACCGAAGCGGGCGATCACCTCCACCCCCTCACGAGCATCTCCGTCCCTGAGGTCGAGCTGCGACCGCCCCTCCCGGACCAGGCAGCCGCCGCCAACCTCGTCGAGGGCCATCTGCACGAGTTCCCAGCGCACACCATGCTCGTCCTGCCAGACCTGGACCTTGAAGGTCATCGCCGACTCACGTCTTTTCGAAGAAGAGCACGACCATGCCGAATCCCACGCGGTCTCCCGGCTTCAGCTCCCGAGCATCGCCGGGAGGGAGCCGTTCGCCCTTGATGTATGTCCCGTTCGCCACGCCATGCTCTTCCACCAGGAAGTAGCGGTTGTGTTCGCACAGGATGCGGGCATGGCGCCGGGAGACGCTGAGCTGCGGATCCTCTTCCGTCAGGTCGATGTCCGGGTGGATGCCGGTGTTCGGATCGAACCGCCCTACGAGCGCCCCGTGGGACAGAATGGTGTATTTCTTTCCGGAGATGACCGATACGAGGCTGGCCGAGGGCCCGACGTTCCTCGACCGTGTCCCTCGGGTGCCTTCCGAGTCGACCTTGGCGGCCAGCTCACGGTTCCGCTGGGCCAAACGCTGCATCATCTTCACGGAGACTTCCGGGTTCTGGCGGATCATGCGCAGAAAAGTGCCCCGGGAGATGGCGATGACTTCCGAGTCCTCCAGGGCCACGGCCGTGCTGGAGCGCGGAATGGGCTCCAGGAGACTGCCTTCGCCGAAGAAATCACCCTTCAGCAGTTCCTCGGACCAGTCCCCCACCGGCTCATGCCCTACGTACAGGCGGATCTTCCCGTTGAGGACGATGTACATCTGCTGAGCCATCTCCCCCTTGCGGAAGACAATGTCGCCTTCGTTGAAACGAAGCTTGCTCTGGTCGATGAAGCTCGATTCGGTCATGGAGGTTCCGGATCTGGTTCTCTACGATACTCTGCCACGGCGTACCGGGGGAATGGGACGCAGACAATCCTTGACCCTCGGCGAAAAAGATGCCGGTCTCGAGTCCACCCAGACAAAAAAAGAAGAAGCGGCTCAGCTATGCTACGAACCATGGCACGAATGCTGCGATGGCTGGCCGCCCCCCTTGCTCCCCTTTATGGGGCGGTGGTCCGTGCA
This sequence comes from uncultured Mesoterricola sp., assembly GCA_964479495.1. Lineage (GTDB taxonomy): Bacteria > Acidobacteriota > Holophagae > Holophagales > Holophagaceae > UBA1801. The sequence continues at coordinate 2,869 of CAYZND010000177.1, read as the reverse complement.
CGCAATCGCGCCTTTGACGACCGCCCTGAACGGTCAGCCCGGGTGCCCTGCCCCGTCATATCCATCGGCAATCTGAGCATGGGCGGCACGGGCAAGACCCCCGTGACCCTCTGCCTGGCCCATGCCTTGCAGGAACGCGGATGGGCCAATGCCGTCCTGTCGAGGGGATATGGCGGGAAGCGTCTGGTGGATCCCATGGAGGTGGCTCCCGACTCCGATCCCCGCCAGACCGGGGACGAACCCCTGCTGATGGCACGTTCCCTGGGTTCTGGACGGGTCTTCGTTGGTCGGCGACGGGAACAGGCCGCCCACAGGGCCCTGGGGCATGACCCGCGACCGGCTGCGCTCATCCTGGATGATGGCTTCCAGCACCGCGCCCTGTACCGGGATGTGGACCTGCTCCTGCTGGATGGCGTCAAGCGCTGGGGCAACGGGCGCATGGTACCCTTGGGGGATCTCCGGGAGCCCATGGAGAGCGCCCGACGGGCCTCGGCCCTGGTGGTCACGCGGGGAAGCCGCGCCTCCCGCCCCGAGATCCTGGCGTGGTGGGACCGTCATGGATCCGGCGGACCGGTGTTCTGGGTGGACTTCTCTCTCACTGCGCTGAGGTTCCTGGCAACAGGTGAGCGCGTAGGTCTGCCCGTGAAGGGTTTGGGGCCGGTGTTCGCCTTCTGTGCTCTGGGGCATCCCGAAGCCTTCCTGGCGGATCTTCTGGTGGCGGGCCTTTCCTGGGTGGACTCCGCCCGATTCATGGATCACCGGGCCATCACCACGCAGCAGCTCAAGCAACTAGAGAAGAAGGCCCTGGAGGCAGGCGCGGAGCTGCTGGTATGCACCGAGAAGGACGCCGTGAAGCTTCGGCCTGAACACCTGGCCGCCCTGGAGCTTCCCATCGCCGTTGCCGAGCAGAGGGTTCAGGGGGCCGAGCCTCTCGTGGAGTTCGTGATCGAACGCCTCAGGGCGTCTTCAGAGGCAGCTTGTTGACCGGCTGAGGATAGAGATCGGCGCCCGACTTCTCCAGGCGCTGCTCGGTGTCATCCTTCTGCGCCTGCACCTGGGTGGAATCCTCCACCAGGGTGGGTGTGATGAAGATGGCCAGCTCCGTGTGACTCTTGGTCTTCTCTCGCTTGGAGAAGAGGTTCCCGATGATGGGGATGCGACGGAACCAGGGAATGCCGCGGTCGTCGAAGCCGTCCTTGGTCTTGATGATGCCCGCCATGACGAGCGTCTCGCCGTTCTTCATGCGGACAACAGTGTCCAGGTCGCGACGGTCCACCACGGGCAGCGTCGCCGAGGCTCCGCCCCCCTGCCCGTTCACCGTCAGGCTGCGGGTGGTAACGACCTCGGAGACGCTCGGGTTCACCGCCAGGGTGATCGTGCCGTCCTCCGCCACCTGGGGCTGGATGTCCAGCACGATGCCCACGGGGACCACGAGGGGTGTGATGGTGGTGGTCATGAGCACGCCGGTGCCGCTGCCAGTGGGCGTCGCCTGGCTGCTCTGCAGGAAGAAGGCCTCCTCCCGCACCACCCGGAGGATGGCCTTCTGGTTGTTCATGGTGGAGATGCGCGGGGAGCTCAGCACCTGGAGGCGCCCTTCCCGGGCCAAGGCCGACAGGGTCGCCGAGATCCGGGCATTCTGGGCCACGATCTTGAAGAGGCCCTCGGCGGCCCCAAGGTTCGTGTTGACGGTGCCCCCGGTCTTGAAGTCGAGGTTGATGTCGGTGCCAGTGTGGCCCGTGGCAGCCAAGCCGGGGCGGAGCACGCTGTTCCAGTCCACGCCGATCTGACTGTCGTTGCCCAGGGAGACTTCCACGATCTTGGCTTCGAGCAGCACCTGCCGCCCCGTCCTTCGCTTGACTTCGGCCAGGTACCGCTCCACCCGCTCCTGGACCACGGGCTCGGCATTCACGACCACCAGGCCGGATTCCGGATGGATCAGCAGGGTGCGCCCGTTCCTGGCGATGGCTTGGGAACTGGGCGAGGTCACCGCTCCTCCCTCGCTCGAAGCACCAGCCAGCGGCTCACCAAAGATAAGGGTGCTCAGGCCGACCTGGATCTCGGACCACGGGTCCACGCCGTTGCCGCTGGAGAGCGATGAGGTATAGGCCGAAGACTGACCGCTGGAGGACCCGCCACTGGAACTGCCACTGCTCGACGATTCGCCACTCGAGCCGCTCGCGGAAAGGGTCTGCCCCGAGGCACTGACGGAGAACTCCTTGCTGCCCCGCCGGCGCATGGACAGGTGGTCCACCTGGTAGAACCGCATCATTCCCTCGGACTTGCGGATATGCAAGGTGCGGCCCGACAGGGCATAGGAGAAGCCGAAGCTCGGCAGGATCTGGTCCAGGATCTCCTGGAAGGTCACGGCCTTCAGGTCGATGCCCTTCACCCGGGTGTCGAGGTCCGGATCGAAGAGGATGTTGTAGTCGGTACCCTCGGCCGCGGCCCTCAGCAGATCCTTCAGATCGGCGTCGCGCACCGACATGGAGATGCGGCGGGGCTGGGCGGGAGCAGCCACGCCCTGTGCCAGGCAGGTCATGGGAGCGGTCCAGAGCAGTGGTATCAACAATCCCGCGGCGTACTTCACGGCGCCTCCGCTATGTCACTGGCTGTCTTTCGAGTGGAATGAAGGGGGTTCGTGTATTCCAGGACCTGTCCTCCAGGTCCCGTCAGCTCCACGAAGGTGGCCCCGATGCGGTTCACCACATAGCCGCCCTCCGCCAGCGTCTCCCCAATCCGATAGCCCCGGCCGCCAAACCAGGCGAAGGAGCCCCGTGGCGAATGGATCAGGAAGTCCAGCTGGGGGCGAGCTGCCGCCTCGGCTGAAACAACGCCGCCGCCCTTGGCTTGAGGGGGCTGCAGGGAGGGG
>CAYZND010000176.1:0-7453 GCA_964479495.1 uncultured Mesoterricola sp. | reverse complement strand
GCACTTCAGAAGAGCCAGGAGTGGGGTGACAGAATCCCCATCGGCCTCTTCCTGATGGGAGCCGCCCTCTTCATCGTCCGCTGGAACAAGCTTCGGAGCAGGTCCCGCAGGGATCCCGAGGAAGTCCTGCTGGGGGCCGTCTCCCAGAGCCTGCGGGAACGGGGGCAGCTGGCGGCCAGTCTAGGGGAGCTGCGGACCGTTCACGAGCGTCTGCTGGACGCGCTGCCGCTGGGCATCCTCTGGGTGGATCAGCAGCAACGGGTGGCCGCCCTCAACGCGGAGGGCCGGAGGCTGCTGGGTGTGAAGCCTGGCGTGGTGGGCCTGGAGGCGGGCTTCGTGCTGGAGCCGTACCCCTGGATTCTGGACGCGCTCGGTCGGCAGCCTGGACCCCCTTGGCGCTGCGATGGGGGAGGCCGCCGCTGGCGGCTGGCTCGCATCGAGGCTCCGGACAAGGTGGGCGCCCTGGTGCAGATCGAGGACATCACGGACCTGGAGGCGGAGGAGCGCCGCTTCCAGCTGCGGGAGCGCTTCGCGGAGCTGGGGGAGATGACGGCCGGAATCGCGCACCAGCTCAAGAACGGGCTGGCGGTGCTGCGGGGGCAGGGGCAGCTCTTGAAGAAGGCCGGCCATGCAGCCGCCGCCGAGGACATCCTGGCGGAGACCGAAGACCTGGAGATTGTCCTGCAGCGCTTCCTGCAGTGGGCCAAGCCCCTCGATCCCGTCTGCGCCCCCCTGCGACTGGAGCAGGCCGCCGAGCAGGCTGTGGCGGAGATCCGGAAGCGTCCCGTGAGCCAGGGCCGGACCTTGGAAGTGCAGGGGCAGGGCTCGGCCCTGGCGGATGCCATGCTGCTGCACCAGGCGCTCGTGAACCTGCTGGAGAACGCCTGCCAGGCGAGCCCCATGGGGAGCCGGGTCCGGGTCAGCATCGCGGAGCGGCAGCTGGAGATCCAGGATGAAGGGCCAGGCCTGGGAGAAGACACCGCGATCCGGATGCTGAAGCCCTTCGAGAGCGGGCGACCGGACGGGACCGGCCTGGGCCTGCCCCTGGCGCTGAAGTGGGTCAACGCCCAGGGAGCCGACCTCCGCATCGAGCGCCGGGACGAAGGGGGCACGCGGGCCGTCATTCGCTGGTGACCAGTGGGTCCCGGTGAAGCCACCTGGAAGGTGCCGTCCCAGATCCTAAACTATGAGCATGCGCAAGCTCCTCCTGCTGTGCATGCCATGGATCTCCTGCCAGATCCTGGCTCAATCCCGGGATCGGGAGCCGGTGGCCATGGCCGTCGCGCCGCCGTCCTCCTCGGAGGTCTCCCCTTCGGGTCAGCACAAGCGCCTGGATGGAGGGCTGCTGGCCCCAGCCTGGTTTGGTCCCGGGATCGCATGGGTCCGAACCAAGGGGGTGGACTACCAATGGGTGCGTCCCGATGCCCATCTGGACCCACCAACCCTCTACCTGGCCCCTTGGGAACTGCCGGTCTTTCTTCGTCGGAAGGATGCCCTCGACCACGCGCTGGGAGGCCAAGTCTCCGAGGAGCTACAGGGATTTCTTCGGGATAGCCTCTGCCAGGTCGATGGGATCGCGTTGACCGCGGATCCCGGAGGCTCCCCTTACCATGCGATCGGACGGGTCGTGGAGGCCACCCAGGTCCGTCAGGGTGCCCAGGCGGCCCTGGCCCTGCTGGCAGGGTTTCCGACGGCGACCTGGGACTTCAAGGTGGTGGATGCGCGGAACGGGGAGGTCCTCCTGGCCACCCACCACCGGATGGTGGGTGCGGGACATGCGGCTTGGCTGCAGTTCGTGACGGAGAACCTGGCAGGATTGGCCGGCCAGGGAGAGCAGGCGGCCAAGGACTGGGAGATGCCTACGGAGGCGGCGCCGCTGCCGGGTGGCGGACTCCATTGGCAGCAAGGAGCCTTCACCCTGGGGGAAGAAACGATCCACCTGCTCCCGTGGAAAGCGGAAACAGACTCCAGCCTGGCCCTCTCCCGCGCGTGGACATCAGGCATGGGCCAAGCCCTCGCGTCGAATATGGTTCAGGTCCTCACGCCTCGCCTGGAGGGCAGAGGCTTTCATTTGAGTGATGCATCCGCAGCCACGTATCTGCTTCAGGGGCGCATCTTCGGCACGCCACGCCATGTCCGGGTCCTGTATCAGGCACGCCTGCTGGAGACGCGCTCCAGGAGCGTTGTCGCCCGTTTCGAGATCCCCGCACCCTTCAGCCGGGAGCCTCTCCCAAAGATTGCCGATCAGTTGGCAGCCGGAATGTCCGCGCTGCGTGGATCCGGGTTTACCTCGTCCCCCTCCGGGGACGGCCCCGCTCAGAGCGCCGTGTTGGCCAAGGAGAACCTCCCTTGGACGCACTGCGACGATCTGGTTCCCGTAAACCATGGACTGGAGGCGGTGTGGAGGAGCCCGGGTTTCACCCTGAAGGGACGTTCCCTCCAGGTTGGAGACTGGTACCCGCCCCTCATCCCCTCCTACAGCAGTGACGCCGATCGGGCCTTCGCCGAAGTGACGACCCGGCATGCACCGGGATGGCTCCTGGGTGCCCTCGCACCCCACTCCGGGCGCGGACTCACCGTGAGCAGGACGGAGGGCGAGCTGAGGCTGGAAGGCCGCGTGGTCGAGATCGACGAGGCGGACCTCTCCCATTTCGGCCAGGCCATGGCCGCAGAGCTCACGTTCGGGCTTGCGAGCCGGTCCCGTCAGGTCTTCCAGATCCGGATCGTGGAGCAGGCCACCAACGAGACCCTGCTGCTGGTCCAGCAAAGGGTCACCAGCTTCAAGGTGGCTTCCAGTGGCACCAGCTATAAAGCCATGAAGTGGATGGCCCAGGAGTTCGTGCCTTGGCTCGTCAACTCCGGGCCTTGAGATCCGGGATCCTCTTGTGCCGGATCTGAAACGTGGACAGGATCCCGGAAAGCAGGATTAGGGAAGGACGTTTACACTTTCCCTATGCGAATCGCCCTGCTGCAACTCGGTTCCCGCCTTGCCGATCCCGAAGCCAATGGCTGGGCCATTGAACAGGCCTATGCCGAAGCCCTGAATCTTGGCGCCCAGCTTGTCATCACACCGGAGATGGCCGTCCCCGGCTATCTGGCCGAGGATCGGATGTGGGAACCTCAGCTTCGGCGGCGCATTGCCCTCGAGTCCGAGCGGTTGGCGCGGCTGGCGGGGTCAATACCTCTGGTGTTCGGCACCTGCAGCCCCTCCCCTTCGGGTCGCTTGTGGAACGAACTGAGGTGGGCGGAGAACGGCGTTATCCGGGCCGTGGTCCGAAAACGCATCCTTCCGGTCTACGACGTCTTCGACGAGAGTCGGTATTTTGACGCGGACACCGGATCCCAGCCCCCGGTTGCTTACCTGGGCGAGAAGGTGGGGCTCTCCATCTGCGAGGATATGTGGGCGGATCCCGAGCTGGTGGCCGGTTCCATCCGCTATGCCTTCGATCCCATCGCCGAGCTGGCGGCCCAGGGGGCCACGCTGGTTCTCAACGCCTCGGCCAGTCCCGGCTCCCTGGGCAGCTACCTGCCGCCTGGGCGGGTGGCTCCCTGGGCCGTTCCCAGCAAGCTCGCCATGCGGAGACGGCTCCTGGCCGGCCATGCCGCCAAGCACCGGATCCCCGTGGGCTATGCCTGCCGGGTAGGGTCCGAAAGCTGGCTGACCTTCGACGGAGGCTCCGGTCTGGCCCAGCCCGATGGCACCTGGCAGACGGACAAGCACTTCGAGGAGGGCGTCGTGATGGTGGACACGGCTGCTTCCGGAAGGCCCTGGCCCGAGGAGCCCACGGAAGGGGCCTACCTGCGCCGGGCCCTGGGCATGGGGCTGAAGGAGAACCTCGCCAAGCAGGGGCTGGAAGCGGTGGTCGTGGGATTATCCGGTGGCATCGACAGTGCCGTGGTGGCGGCCATCGCCGCCGAGAACTTGGATCCCAAGCGGGTGCTTGGCGTGGCCTTGCCCACCCGATACACAAGTCCCGAGAGCATCGCCCTCGCCGAAGCGCAGGCGAAGGCTTCGGGCATCCACTTCCTGAAGGCTGATGCGGATGCCCCGTTCGCCGGAGCCGAGCAGTCCCTGAAGAACCTCTTCCCGGATCGGGCTTTCGGCCTCACGGACGAGAACATCCAGAGCCGGGCCCGGGGCATGCTGCTCATGGCCCTCACATCCGAACCGCATGTGCACGCCATGCTTGGGACGAGCCGGGTGGCCGTGCTCAACACCGGCAACAAGAGCGAGGCCGCCACGGGTTATTTCACGCTCTACGGCGATGGCATCGGGGCCTTCGGGATCCTGGGGGACTGCCTGAAGGCCCGAGTCTTTGCGGTGGCAAGGGAACTCGGCGCGATCCCCAGAGGCGTGCTGGAGCGCAAACCCACCGCGGAGCTGCGTCCCAACCAGACGGATGAGGCAAGCCTGATGCCCTATGTCCAGCTGGATGCCATCCTCGGGGCTTTCCTCGAGGCCCGGCGTCCGGAAGAGGGGCTTGCGGACGACCTGGCGCATCTGCTTGAGGGTCCGGCCCTGGAACAGGCCCGGGCCTCGCTCCCGCGCATCCTTCGGCTGGTGAAGACGTCGGAGTTCAAGCGCCGCCAGCTCCCCTTTGCGCTGAAGGTGAGTCCCTGGGCCTTCGGCTGGGGGCGACGGATCCCCCTCACGGCCGTCTGATCAGCAGATGTCGAGCTGCTTCACGTCCACGTAGGTCTTCAGAGGATCGATGAGCACCGCCCCGAAGCGCGCCCGGTCCAACAGGTAGGTGTGGTCGTCCGTGGTCGGCACGGGATCGCCGAGGGGATCGAAGACGTGGTTGCCTGCACCGGAGAACGCTTCCTCAGGGTGCTGGGAACCTGCGATGCAGCAGCCCACCGTGAAGATGCCGTTCTCGATGGCCCGGGCCCGGAGCATGGTCTCCCAGACATGGTTTCGTCGCCAGGGCCACCATGCCACGGCGATGAGCGCATCGCACCGCGCCTCCATCCGGAGGGCCCGAGCCTGCTCCGGGAAACGGATGTCGTTGCAGTTCACCAGGCCCAGGGTCCACTCCCCGAACCTCACCGCGACATAGCGATCTCCCGGTTCCCAGAGGTCGAACTCGCCGTTGGGGGCGAACAGGTGAACCTTGTCGTAGCGGGCCCGCTCCATGCCGCCTTGCCAGAAGGTCATCCGATTGCGCCGGTCCTCCGTGAATGAGCCGAAGACGAACCCCATCCGGGGATGTGCGGAGGACAGCGAGGTGAACAGGTTTCTGGCCACGGCGGGATCGACGGTGCGCTTGTAGCCATGGAGAAAGCTCTCGGGGAACACGCACAGTTCGGCGCCTGAGGCACTGGCACGCTGACATTCCTCTTCCATCTGCTTGAGGTTGCTGGGCACAGCCAGGCAAAGGAATCGCGACAGGTGGATTTTCATGATAAGCTCATCGATAACGCGTCGACCGCATTTCCAGAGTATCCTCTATCCATAGATGGGGCGTCGGTCGTCTCACGAACGTGACAGATCCAGACCTTCGCCCACCTGGTACCAGGACGACTTCGATAGAGCCCGGGAGGCCCATGCATACGTCAGCACCCATGAGAAGCGCCATGCGCCAGGCACTCGAAGCGGCCCTTGGGGCTTGCGAGGGTGTCCTGCCCGCAAAAGGCGGCGCTTCCGCGGATCCCGCCGAGCCGGCCTTCATCATCAGCCCCCGGCTGTCCGAAGCCCTGTCCCTCGCCGTTTCCAGGCACCGATTCCAGGCCCGGAAGGGGACAACGGTTCCCTACATGACGCATTTGTTGGCCGTGACGGCCTTGGTGGGCGAGTCCGGCGGGACCGAGGATGAGATGATTGCCGCCTTGCTGCACGACGCGGTGGAGGATGGTGGTGGCCACAGCCTGCTGAAGGAGATCGAGTCGAAGTTCGGGAAGTCCGTGGCCGACATCGTGGAGGGGTGTTCAGAGCATCTCTCCGAGAGCGAGAAGGCACCCTGGCTGGAGCGCAAGCAGGCCTACCTGACGCGGTTGGCAGAGGCACCTCTGAATGTCCTGCGGGTCACCTGTGCGGACAAGCTGCACAATGCCCAGACCATCGCCCGCGATCTCAAGTCCCAGGGCCCCTCCATGTTCGAGCGCTTCAAGGGGGATCGGGATGGCACCCTCTGGTACTACCGTTCCCTCGCCCGGCTCTATGGAGCCTTGGTGCAGGACGAACCCAGCCTGGATCCCGGCTTTCGTGCCGTGATCCGGGAGCTGCGGGAGACGGTCGCCGGGCTGGAAGGATAAGAAGCTCTCGGTCGCCGTCTATTCAATAACAACCAGAAGCGGGTCCCATGCTGGGGCCCGCTTCTGGTTGGTGCCGGTGAAGGGAGTCGAACCCCCAAGCCTTTCGGCGGTCGATTTTGAGTCGACTGCGTCTGCCATTCCGCCACACCGGCGCTGGTGTCCAGCATAGCGCGGGTCTTCGAGGAACCCAAGCGCGGGGCTACTCCAGGCCGAAGGTGGAGGTCTCCAGTTCCTTCTTCACCAAGGCCATGAACTGGTCGGCCACCGCGCCATCGATGATCCGGTGGTCGAAGGTGAGGCTGGAGAACATCATGTGGCGGATGGCGATGGAATCCGTGCCATCCGCGGCCGTGACCACCACGGGGCGCTTGACGATGGCACCCATGCCCTGGATGGCCACCTGGGGCTGGTTGATGATTGGCAGGCCGAACACATCCCCATAGACGCCCGGATTGGTGATGGTGAAGGTGCCCCCCTGGATCTCCTCGGGCTTGAGCTGCTTGTTCCGGGCGCGTTCTGCGAGATCGTTCAGGCTTCTGGCCAGTCCACCCAGGTTCATCTGGTCGGCGTTCCGGATCACGGGCACGATCAGGCCCCAGTCGAGGCTCACGGCCACGCCCAGATGGATGTCCTGCTTGTAGACGATCGTGTCGCCGTCCACGGATGCATTCACAACCGGGAAGGCACGCAAAGCCTTGGCGACCGCCGCTAGAACGAAGGGCAGGAAGCTGAGCCTGGTGCCATAGGACTGCTCGAAGGCCGCTTTGTGCTTGACCCTCAGGTGGACGACGCGCGTCATGTCGATTTCGAAGACGGTGTAGACGTGCGCGCTGGTTCGCTTGGAGGCCACCATGTTGTCGCTGATCAGCTTGCGCATGCGGCTCATGGGTTCCATTTTCACCCGCTCGCCGGACACCCACGCGGGCGGAGCCGGAGTGGCGGGAACGGGAACCTTCTCTGTCGTGGCGCCGGCGGCACTGGAAGACGGGGGTGTGTCAGGCCGCCGCCCAGCCAGATGGGCCTCCATGTCCTCCTTGGTGACCCGGCCCAAATGGCCGGAACCTTTGATCGTCAGCAGGTCGATTCCGTGGGCTTCGGCCATCTTCCGGACCAGGGGGCTGGACTTGCTGGCCAGTCGGGCTTCCAGGGAGTTCTCATCCTGGGAGTGGATCGCCTGCGGGGGTGGAAGCACCTGTGG
>CAYZND010000175.1:6066-7481 GCA_964479495.1 uncultured Mesoterricola sp. | reverse complement strand
GTCCCCCGCCACCGCCCGCATCTCCACGAGCCGCGAGAGGGGGGCGTCTGGACTGCCCGCGCTGGCCATCGTCGGAAAGTCATAGACCTGGACCGTGGCGGCGATGGAAGGCAGGGCCGCGACCTTCGGCGGCAGGTCCTCGGGCAGCAGGTTGTTGGTCTGGACGACGAGGTCGCCGCCCAGGAGGGCCCGCGACTCGGAGGACACCGCCTGCAGCACGCGGCCCGAGAACCCGTAGGTGGCGAAGAAGGCAGCGAACCCCGTGGCCAGGGCCAGGGCGATGAGAAGGAGCCTCAGCGCCTGGTGCTGGAGCTCCAGCCGGGCAATGCGCAGCGCGAGCCTTCCACTCATGCTTCCACCATCCGTCCGTGGTCCAGGCGCAGGCAGCGATCCATGCGGGCCGACAGGCTGGGATCGTGGGTGACGAGCACGAGGGTCGAGCCCAGGTCCCGGTGCAGGTCCAGGAGCAGGTCGAACACCCGCGTGGCGTTGGCCAGGTCCAGGCTGCCCGTGGGCTCGTCGCAGAGCAGCACGGGGGGACGCGCCACCGTGGCGCGCGCGATGGCCACCCGCTGGCACTCGCCGCCGCTGAGCTGGCCGGGCAAATGGGCCGTGCGGTCCGCCAGGCCCACCCGTTCCAGGGCCTCCCGGGCCGCCTTCATGGGCTCCACAAGCCCGGCGATCTCCGCCGCGATGGCCACGTTCTGGAGCGCCGAGAAGTGCTGGAGCAGGTGATAGGCCTGGAACACGAACCCCTGCTTCCGGGCCCGGAACCGGGCCAGCTCCTTCTCCGAGAGGCTGCCCAGGTCCACACCGGAGATCTCCACCCGGCCGGACGTGGGCGGCTCGAGGCCCGCCAGGATGCCCAGCAGCGTGCTCTTGCCACTGCCGCTGGGGCCCTGGATGGCCAGACTCCCTCCCTCCGCCAGCTCCAGGTTCACCTGGTCCAGCACCCGCAGACGCTCGCCGGCGGGAGATGGGAACTCCTTGGTGATGCCCGTGAGTCGGATCATGGAGCCTCCGTCCGGGAAGGGTAACGCCGATCCACACCCTCGGATGAGAGATAGGCCGCCGGAGTTCCCGTCGGGTTGAAGGCTCAGTAGCTCTCCAAGGTCGCGTGGACACGGGCCATCCGCTCGAAGAAGCGGAAGAGCCCGTAGGCCGCGAGGATGTAGGCGCAGGAGAGGGCCACCTCCTGCCCCAGCAGGGGCCAAATGCCGGACATCTCACCCTGGACCAGCAACCGGGAGGCCGCGATGCTTCGGGTGACCGGAATCCCCTGCGCAATGATCCGAGCCACGGCCGGCAGGCGATCCAGGGGAAAGCTGGCTCCCGTCAGGATGAAGAGCAGCATGGCGACGGTGTTCAGGAAGAGATGCACCTCCCGCATCACCAGGGCCAGGCTGCTGATGAGC